>CALEJD010000033.1 GCA_937898195.1 uncultured Clostridia bacterium
TTACAGCAGGTGCAAAGACAGGCGACTACAAGAAGATTACAGAAACAGGTAAGCGATTTGTAGAGAACATTAAACTCGCTCGAGCAGAACTTGCAAACAAATAGTTTCTTTTTCTGCAATCCTGCGTGGCTTTCGGCTCACGGTATAGCACATACAGCTTCGCCTCTGCCACATTGTCTTGCAAAAAAATAAATCTATTTTAAAATTTGTTTATAGGGTGGGAGCTTGCTCCCACCATTATTTTTCTTGCAATAAAACTACTTTAATGTTAAAATACTCACATAATCCCGAAAGGACGGTGCAGAAATGAAAAAAGTATTATCAACATTGCTTTCTATTGTAATAATTTTATGTATTTTCACATCTGTAATACCGTCTTTTGCTTTGTCATATAATAATTTCACCTATGAAGTTGTTGATGGTAGCGCCATTATTACAGGCTACACAGGTTCTGAAACAACTATTGTTGTACCATCACAAATTGACGGCTTAAATGTCTACAAAATAAGTGATAATGCTTTCAAGGATAATAATAATATTACATCTGTAACTGTCAACTCAGGTATAAAAGATATTGGCGCAAGTGCATTTGAGAATTGCACGGCTCTTGCAACCATTTCTTTACCTGACACCATAATTCACATTGGTGAAAAGGCTATTTATAATACAGCATATTATAATAATGCGTCAAACTGGAAACCAAAATCAACTCAAAGTGGCTCATCAAGTGGTGGAATACAGGTGGGCAATGGAATGGAATCAATTCCATGGGAAGATATTGCTGCACAAAATCTTGATTATTTGTATTTAGGTACAAATCTTATAGAAGCAACATATTCGGGTTCTTATGCCATTAAATCAACAACTCGTGTTATCGCAGATGGCGCTTTCTCAGGTTGTGATGCAATTTCGGTTACATTATCAAGCCAACTAGTAACTATCGGAGAAAAAGCATTCAAAGATTGTAAAAAATTAAAAACCGTTAAATTTTTTGACAGCCTTGAATATATTGGTGATTCTGCATTTGAAAATTGTACTTCTCTTGAAAAAATAGAGTTACCAGAAAAAGATATTCGTATGAATGCAAGTGTATTTTATAACACAGGATATTACAATAACCTTGATAATTGGCGCGGTGATGTCCTTTATTATAATGATAAAGTATTTGGCGTGAAAGAAAACTGCAATATGGTTGAAATCAAAGATGGTGCAACAGAAATCATAGATGGGGTTTTGTTTAAGGAAGTTGTGATTATCCCTAAATCTGTTACAAAAATAGCAGAAACGATATTTGATGACAATTCAAATGCAACGATTTTGGGCTATTCAGACTCTTATGCAAAAGAATATGCAGAGTTAAACAGCATCAAATTCATTGCCATAGATACTTTAGATAAAGGTGATTTGAATTTTGACGGAGTTATTGACAATAAAGACTATGAAATAATTTGTAAAATCTGTTCAACTTTAAATGTGCAGAATGAATTAATGACATATTTAGGCGATTTAGATAATGACGGTGCTGTTGATGGATTTGATGCAATTATTCTTGATTTAATTAATAACGATATGCCACCATCACGCAAAAAAGGTGATGTGAATGGTGATGGAAAAGTAGATATGACCGATTATGATTTGTTAGTGTCAATTGCAACTATTCAGAATAGAATAACAGATAATATTATGTTTGACCGTTGCGATATAAACGAAGATGGTGCAGTGGACTCATTTGATGTGGTTTATCTTGATTTGTATTTGAAAAATTTGATGCCGATAGTATAAAATGCAGGGGAAAACTGTAAAAACTGCATTTTTCGACATCAAAAAGATGAAAAATATTTTATTTTGCAAGTTTAGTTTGTAAAAGTTTCACAAACTTAAAAAAACGGATTGTTAAATGCTTGACAATCCGTTTTTTTATAATATAATGTTATAATAAAATAATAATATATAAAAAAGGTGGACGATAGTGTGGAAAAACTTTTGATTTTACTCACATTTTTGGGTTCTGTTATTGCCCTCGTATTTGCTGCGTTGACAGCAAAAAAGGTTCTCAAGTTCTCTGAGGGAACAGAAAAGATGCAAAAAATCTCACAATCAATCAGAAAGGGTGCTAATGCTTACCTTAAAAGACAATATTCCGTTGTTTTAGTTTTCTTCGGTGGAATGTTTGTTGTTCTTTGCATTATGGCAGCACTTGGTTTCTTGACTTGGTTTGTTCCTTTTGCGTTTATTACAGGCGGTTTCTTCTCAGCTCTTTCAGGCTTTGTCGGAATGAAAATCGCAACTCTTTCAAATGCAAGAACAGCAAATGCTTGCCGTGAAGGTCTTAACCGTGGTCTTCGTGTGGCATTCTCAGCTGGTTCAGTTATGGGCTTTACTGTTGTTGGTCTTGGACTTCTTGACATTTCAGTATGGTTCTTCTTGCTTAAATTCGTATTCCATCTCTCACCAGCAGATATCACAAGTGCAATGCTTACATTTGGTATGGGTGCATCTTCAATGGCACTCTTTGCTCGTGTAGGTGGTGGTATCTTCACAAAGGCTGCTGACGTTGGGGCAGACCTTGTTGGTAAAGTTGAAGCAGGCATTCCAGAAGACGACCCAAGAAACCCTGCAGTTATCGCAGATAACGTTGGTGACAATGTTGGTGACGTTGCAGGTATGGGTGCAGACCTTTATGAATCTTATGTAAGCTCAGTTATCTCTGCATCTGCTCTTGGTGTTTCTGCTTTTGCAGGTGACATTAAGGCAATGGCAGTGCCAATGATTCTTGCAGCAATCGGTATTATAATGTCAATTATCGGTACATTCTTTGTCCGCACAGGCGAAAGTATTGACCAGAAACAATTACTTAAAGCTCTCAGCCGTGGTACAAACCTTAGCGCTATCGGTATTGCTGTAGTTGCACTTCCTGTTGTTTGGTTGGTGCTTGGTAAAGCTAATCTTGGTCTTTATGTTGCAATCGTTTCAGGTCTTATTGCAGGCGTGCTTATCGGTCAGTCAACTGAATTCTTCACATCTGACACATACAAGCCAACAAAGAAGCTTGCAGCTACATCTGAAACAGGCTCAGCAACAATCATTATCGGTGGACTTGGCCTTGGTATGAAATCAACATCAGTTCCTATTGTAATCATTGCAATCAGCGTTCTTGTTTCATATTTTATTTCAGGCGGTAACGAAAGTGCTGCAAGAGGTCTTTATGGTATCGCACTTTCAGCAGTTGGTATGCTTTCAACTCTCGGTATCACTCTCGCAACAGATGCTTATGGCCCTGTTGCTGACAATGCCGGTGGTATTGCAGAAATGGCAGGTCTTGAGCCTGAAGTAAGAGAAAGAACAGATGCTCTTGACTCACTTGGTAACACAACTGCAGCAACAGGTAAAGGCTTTGCAATCGGTTCAGCGGCTCTCACAGCGCTTGCTCTTGTTGCATCTTATGTTGATAAGATTAAGAGCATTGACCCAACAGCAGATTTGAGTTTTGATATTGTTAATCCGGTTGTTCTTATCGGTCTCTTTATCGGCGGATGTCTTCCATTTGTGTTCGCAGCACTCACAATGGATTCAGTTGGTAAGGCTGCACAGAGTGTTGTTAAAGAAGTTCGTCGTCAGTTTAAAGAAATCAAAGGACTTATGGAAGGTGAAGCAGAGCCTGACTATGCATCTTGTGTTGACCTTTGCACAAAAGCAAGTCTTCGTGAAATGGTGCTTCCAACAGTAGTTGCAATCGCAGTTCCTGTAGTTGTTGGTCTTGTTCTTGGCTATAAAGGTGTTGTTGGTATGCTTGCGGGCGCAACAGTATCAGGCTTCTTGATGGCAATCTTTATGTCAAACTCAGGTGGTGCTTGGGACAATGCAAAGAAATACATTGAATCAGGTGTTCACGGTGGTAAGGGTAGCGACCAACACAAAGCTGCTGTTGTAGGCGACACAGTTGGTGACCCATTCAAAGATACATCAGGTCCTGCAATTAACATTCTTATCAAGCTTCTCTCAATGGTATCAATTGTATTTGCAGCACTTGTTGTAAATTGCAGTATTCTTTAATTTAAGACAAAAATTTACCCCACAGAGTAATTTCTCTGTGGGGTTGTTTTTTTATGCATTTTCTTTTATTTCTGCTTTTGCTCTGCGCTCTGCTAATTCTTTTTCAACCTGTGCTTTTTGTTCAGGTGTGTATTTGATTAAGAGCAATGGGATGATATAAAGCAATGCTGCAAGTGCAGGTGTGAGCATTGTAAGTGGCCAAATCCAGTTTTCAAAGGCAGCGGACTGTGTGCCGAGATAAACTGCGCCTTCAACATCTTCCACTGCGATATAGCCAAGAAGGCCAAGTGAGAATGTTGCAAGAGCACCAGTTATACCACTTGAAATCTTTGTGAAGAATGTTTGCGTTGCAAATGTAACACCTTCTGTACGTTTGCCTGTTTCCCATTCCATATAGTCAACACTATCACAGAAGAGAGAGGTTTGAGCAATACTTGCTGCACCTGATGGAATTGAGCAAAGTGCCATAACTAACATGCCAATAAAAATTTTGTTGCCCTCAAAACCTACTGCCCAAGCAATAACTCGACCTATGATTGTGCAAATTTGAATAAAGATAAGAAGATTTTTGTAACCCTTAAATTTTACTTTAAGTTTATCTGCAAAAATCATACCCAAGAAGCTTGGTGCGTAAGTAATTGCGCCATAAATAGTTGTAAGAGTAAGTGGTCCAAGCTTAAATCCTAAAATAACGACTGGTTCCATCATATATTTAAAGAAATATGTAACAAGGCTATTACCAAAAGCGAGTGAACCGAAAAGGTTTGAGAGAGTCACAAGCATAAGCATCTTGTTTTGGAAAAGAAGCTTGAAGCATTCAGCAATAGATGTCTGCTGTTGTTCAGGCTCAACAAGACGAACTCTTTCTTGTGCTTTATAGCATTTTGCGCTTACAAGGGCACCACCAAGACCGAATATTGTGGCAAAGAGCACTGTCATTAGAGCTAAAGAATTGCCAGATTTATCTGCAACAATTTCCATAACTGCAGGAATAGCTGCACTGAATACACCATAGAAAATTGAACCAACGGTACGAGCCAGTTGAACAAATTTATCACGCTCATTAGAATTTGGTGTAACAACCGCAGTCATACCCCAAATTGCAACATCTTGAAGGGTGTAAGAAATATCCCAACAAAGATACATAATTACAAAATATCCTACACGAAGCCACAAAAGATTTTCGTCTGTTGAGAAAACAAAGAAAACAAGTACAGTTGATATACCAACAGGTACAGGTGTGTATTTAAGCAAAGGTCTGAGCTTTTCGCCGTTTTTAAAGCGATGACGGTCAACCATTGAACCTACAATTGGGTCGTTGACACTGTCCCAAACCTTCATTACAATGAGAAGAATTGCTACAACATTTATCTTTACTCCAAAGAAAAGATGTTCAGTAGGAAACATAGCAATATCTGTTAAAAAGTATTGAAAGAAAGATGCACCGATAAAGCAATAAACAATATTTTGTCCTGCAAGACCTGATAAAAAATTAATTTTTTCTTTTTTGGAAATATAATTCAAAAAGATACCTCCTTAAGGGTTAATGCTTCTTTAATTATATAACATATTCATAACATAAACAATTCTCTGAAAGTTAGAAAAAACAGATAATTATTTGGTTATGTTGTTGCTTCGTTGACTTTAAATTTCAAAAATGATATATTTATATTGTAATCAATGAAAGGGAGAGCAATTATGTATAAAATCAAAAACCCCTATGAAAATGTAATGTCGCTTATAGAAGATGCTGACAAGCATTATAAGACTAATCTTCATACTCATTCGACTTATAGTGATGCAAACGACACTATGACTGATATGATTATTGGCTTTTATGATAATGATTTCGATATTTTAGCGTTTGCAGAGCACGGAATTCTAGGCAAACCTTGGAATGAGAAGCCAACTCATATTCCATTTTTTAATTTCCAATATCTCTGGCATGGCAAACGCAGTTACCTTACACAAGACCAATACAGAGAAATTAAAAATGGTACATATAAATCAGAGAAAAACACAAGAACAAAAGCTCGTGGACTTGAAGATGTTGCAGATGCTATTGAGTGCAATATGTTCACAGTTATGAAAAACCACGTGAATGGTTATTTTACCGATAATGCTTATGAGGGTGTGCAAGGGTTAGAGTATGACTATGAAATTCCAATGGCACTCATTGAAAAAAGTGGTGGTATTTCTCATATCAATCACCCAACAGACTTGTTGCAGGCAAAGAAAAATCCTGATTGCTGCAAAGACCCTAAAAATGTTGCTTTCTTTGCAAATCTTCTTATGAAATTCCCTTCATGTATGGGTATGGAAGTTCTTAATATGTATGACATTCCTAACCGTAGTGACAGAATTTTGTGGGATGAGCTTTTGAAACTTCTCACACCTTATGGACGCAAGGTTTTTGGCTTCTCAAATAGTGATGCGCATCAGGTTGACCAGATTGACACAGCATTTATGGATTTTATCTTGCCTGAATATTCACTCTCTAATCTTCGAAATGCTATGGAAACCGGTACATTCTTCTCTGTTGCTCGTTATGCTAAAAACGAGTTGGGCGAAGACTTTAAGGGCGAAGGTCCTGTGCCACAGGTAATCTCATTAAATGTTGATGAAAAAGACCAGACTATCACAGTTGGTGGTGTTAATTGTCACACTATTGAATGGATTGCAGATGGCGAAGTTATTCAAAGAGATAAAATAGACACAGACGGTGAGATTGTAAGCACAATAAAACTTGCTGACTATACTGATAAAATCAGTTGTTATGTCCGTGCACAGATGTTGGGTAAAGGTGGAATTTGTCTTACACAGGCATTCATTCTCGACGACGGTAATATGGAAACACTTAAAAAGCCAATTCTTAAAGAAGTTATGACTGAAGAGCAGAAGAAACTTCGTAAATTCTACTCTAAAAAATTAGGTGTAGTTTACGGCAAACTTACAAAGAAGATATAATTAAAGACGAAAAGTTGAAATAAAAAGTAAAATGACGATTTGTATTGATAAAACACTTTACAAATCGTTGTTTTTTTATTACAATATAATGGTATATTTATATATAGTGGGGTATTCTCACAGTAAGAAAGGATGAATGAAATGACAACAGCACATTTCCTTATCATTGGTACAATAATTGTTTATTTATTGGCAATGGTTTTAATTGGTGCATCATTCTCAAAGAAAAACAAAAATACAGATGACTTTTATCTTGGTGGCAGAAAGTTAGGCCCACTTGTTACTGCAATGAGTGCAGAAGCATCAGATATGAGTAGCTGGTTGCTTATGGGACTTCCAGGTGTTGCTCTCGTTTACGGTCTTGCTGAAGCAAGCTGGACAGCAATCGGTCTTGGTGTGGGTACATGGATTAACTGGCTCATTGTTTCAAAAAGAATCAGAAATTACACTCAGTTAATTGATGCGGTTACAATTCCTGAATTCTTCTCAAAAAGATTTGGCGACAAGAAAAACCTTCTTTCACTTATTGCGGGTCTTGTAATTCTTGTGTTCTTCGTGCCTTACACAGCATCAGGCTTTAATGCTTGCGGCACACTTTTCTCAAGCCTTTTTGGTGTTGACTATTTCACAGCAATGGTGCTTAGCGCAATCGTTATTGTGCTTTATACAACTCTTGGCGGTTTCCTTGCTGCATCAACAACAGACCTTATTCAGTCAATCGTTATGACAATCGCACTTGTAGTTGTTGTTGGTTTTGGTATCAACTTTGCAGGTGGTTGGGATAATGTTGTTGTGAATGCAAACTCAATGCCGGGATTCCTTGAACTCTTTAATACATATGACCCAAGTGCAAATGCAAGCACAGATTATAGCGGATTAACAATCGCATCAACACTTGCTTGGGGTCTTGGTTATTTTGGTATGCCACACATTCTTTTAAGATTTATGGCTATCAACGATAAAAACAAGTTGAAGACATCTCGTCGAATTGCAACTGTATGGGTATTCATCTCAATGGCTATCGCAATTTTCATTGGTGTAATCGGTTCAGCAGTTGTTAAAAATGGCGTAATTAACCTTGATAATGCAAACTCACAGAGAATCATTATTGAAATTGCAAAACTCATTTCAGGCAACGGTGCATTCTTTGCAATTCTTGCAGGTGTAATTCTTGCAGGTATTCTTGCTGCAACAATGTCAACATCCGACTCACAGCTTCTTGCTGCAGCGTCAGCAGTTTCACAGAATATTGTTAAGGAGTTTTTTGGAAAAACACTTTCAGAAAAAGCATCAATGATTGTTGCTCGTGCAACAGTTGTTATTATTGCAATTATCGGTGTGATTTGGGCAAAAGACGAAGGCTCTGTTTTTGAAATCGTTTCATTCGCTTGGGCAGGTTTCGGCGCAGCATTCGGACCTGTTGTGCTTTTCGCACTTTTCTGGAAGCGAACAACAAAATGGGGCGCTCTTGCAGGTATGGTTGTCGGTGGCGTTATGATTTTCGTATGGAAATATGTAATCGCAAAAATCGGTGGTGTATTTGCAATTTATGAGCTTCTTCCTGCATTTATTCTTGCTTCAATTGCTATTGTAGTTGTTTCACTTCTTACAAAAGCACCTGAAAAAGAAATTCAGGATACATTCGAAAAAGCAAAGCAAGGCCTTGCTGAATAATTAATAAATAATAAACATTAAATATAGAAGGACTGAAAATCATTTATGATTAACACAGAAAAAACACTTGAAAAACTTGTGGCTCTCTCAAAGGGTAGAGGTTTTGTTTATGCAGGTAGCGAAATCTATGGCGGACTTGCAAACACTTGGGACTACGGTCCACTTGGTGTTGAACTTAAAGAAAATATCAAAAAGGCTTGGAGAAGAAAGTTCATTCAAGAAAACAAATATAATGTTGGTCTTGATAGTGCTATCCTTATGAATCCACAGACATGGGTAGCATCTGGTCACCTTGGTGGTTTCTCTGACCCACTTATGGACTGCTGTCAGTGTAAAACAAGACACCGTGCAGATAATCTTATCGAAAACTTTGACGGTACAAATGTTGCAGGCTGGTCAAATGAACAGATGAGTGAATATATCAAAGAACACTCAATTCCTTGCCCAGATTGTGGCGCACACAATTTTACTGACATTCGTCAATTTAACCTTATGTTCAAGACATTCCAAGGTGTTACAGAAGATTCAACTGCTGAAATTTATCTTCGTCCTGAAACAGCACAGGGCATCTTTGTAAACTTCCAGAACGTTCAGAGAACAACAAGAAGAAAAGTACCATTCGGTGTTGCACAGATTGGTAAATCTTTCCGTAACGAAATCACTCCTGGTAAATTTATTTTCCGTGTTCGTGAATTTGAACAGATGGAACTTGAATTCTTCTGTAAACCGGGCACAGACCTTGAATGGTTTGAATATTGGAGAGCATTCTGCCGTGACTGGCTCTATTCTCTCAACATTAAGCCTGAAAATCTTCGTCTTCGTGACCACGACCCAGAAGAACTTTGCTTCTATTCAAAGGCAACAACAGACTTTGAATATCTCTTCCCATTCGGTTGGGGCGAACTCTGGGGTATTGCTGACAGAACAGACTATGACCTTACACAGCACATCAACACAAGCGGTAAGAGTCTTGAATATTTTGACCCAACAACAAATGAAAAATATATTCCTTATGTTATCGAACCATCTTTGGGTGTTGAGCGTCTTTTCCTTGCAGTGCTTACTGAAGCTTATGACGAAGAAGTTGTTGATGCAGAAAAGAATGATAGCCGTGTTGTTATGAGATTCCATCCAACACTTGCACCTGTTAAAGCTGCTGTTCTTCCGCTTTCAAAGAAACTCGGTGACAAAGCTGATGAAATCTATGAAATGCTTTCAAAACATTTCAATGTAGAATATGATGATGCAGGTTCTATCGGTAAGAGATATCGTCGTCAGGACGAAATCGGTACACCATTCTGTATCACAGTTGACTTCCAGACAGTTGGTGACGACGAAACTCCTGCAGACAACTGCGTAACAGTTCGTGACAGAGATACAATGGAACAGGTAAGAATGCCAATCGACGAACTTGTTGCATATATGAATAAAAAACTGGAGTTCTAATATGAGTAAAAAACTTTTGCTTATTGTAAATCCCACAGCAGGTAAACGCAAAGCAACTGAATATTTACCACAAATAGTTTCAAAACTTGAAAAAGCAGATTTTGAAGTAGTAACACGCTACACAGAAATTGATAAAAATGCTACTGTTGTCACTCGTGAATATGGCAAAGGTAACGATTATATCGTCTGTGTTGGTGGCGACGGAACACTCAAAGAAACAATCTGTGGTGTTATGGAATTAAACCTTAAATGCAAAATAGGTTATATTCCTTTGGGCACAACAAATGACTTTGCCCATTCTTTACATATTCCTACTGATGCACTCAAAGCTGTTGATGTAATTATTGATGGTGACGAAATGAAAGTTGACATCGGTGATTTCAACAGTAAAGAGCAGTTTATCTATGTTTCTTGTTTTGGTAATTTCTGCGACGTTTCTTATAAAGCAAAACAGAGCCTTAAAAACAAAATAGGCCGTGGTGCTTATTATTGGGAAACAGTTAAAGAAGTTCACAAAATTAAGGGATTTAAAGCAAAGGTTGAGTGTGACGACGGTGAAATTATAGAAGGTAAATTCTTCTATGGTGGCGTGTCAAACTCATATTCTGTGGCAGGTTTTCCTGTGCTTAAAAAAGCAGGGGTGAAGTTTGATGATGGCTATCACGAATTAGCACTTATCAGAATGCCAAAAAATCCTGCTGACCTTTATACAATAGTGAGAGATATGTTTATTACAAGAAATGTTCTTGATAACGAAAATCTCGTTGTGAAAAGGGGCAAGAATTTCAAATTCTATTTTGATGATGAAATTGACTGGACTCTTGACGGTGAAAGTGGTGGCAAACATAAATTTGCCCAAATTACCACAAAAGAAAACGCGGTCACAATTTTAGTTGATGACTGATAAAAAATAAATCTGCATTACGGCTTTGGTAGTGCAGATTTTTTTGACGGAGAATTTATTATGAAGATAAAACTTGAAAAATCCATCTTCAAAAATTCACAAGAAATTGGCATAGATGTGCTTTTCAGACTTTCCCCAGACCGACTTTTAGCGCCCGTTTATGAAGCTATGGGTAAAGAGCCTAAAGCAGAGCGTTATGGTGGATGGGAGGCAAAGGGTATTTCAGGGCATACATTGGGACATTTTATGACTGCTCTTGCACTTTGCTATGAAACAACCGAAAATGAAAAGGCAAAAGAAATTGCTTCTTATGTTGTTGACGAATTGTTTTCGTTGCAACAAGAAAACGGATATGTTTGTGGCTTCCCTGAAAAAGATGGGTTTTTAGGTGTGTTCAATAATCCTGAAGACTTTTCAGTTGCTGGTTTTGACCTTGCAGGTTGGTGGGTGCCATATTATACCCTTCATAAAATCTTCCGCGGACTTATTGATATTTATGAAAAAACAGAAAACGCCAAAGCATTGAGTGTTGTTTCAAAATTAGGCATTTGGGTTTATAACACAATGTCAACTCTCAATGAAACCCAAAGAAAACGAGTGCTTAAGTGTGAATACGGCGGAATGAATCAGGTGCTTTCTCGTCTTTATAAAATTACGGGTGACGAAAGATTCAAAAAAGCATCAGAGTTTTTCTGCGAAGATGATTTGCTGTTGCTACTTTCACAAAAGCAAGATATTTTAACGGGCAAACACGCAAATACCCAAATCCCTAAAATCGTTGGCGCGATAGAAATGTATAACAACGGTGGGGAAAACTATTTGTTTGACAGTGCCAAATTCTTCTTTGATACGGTTAGCGAAAATCGTAGCTATGCAATCGGTGGCAACAGTGCAAGTGAGCATTTTCATGATTTACACACAGAGCCACTTGAAACAAACACCTGTGAGACGTGTAATTCGAATAATATGTTAGTGCTTGCACGAGAACTTTTTAATTTGGATAAAGACTCAAAATATCATGATTACTGTGAAAAGGTTTTATATAACCACATTCTTGCTTCCCAAGACGAAACGGGAATGAAAACATATTTTGTGGGACTTAAAAGTGGTCACTTCAAAGTTTTTTCAACTCTTGAAGACTCATTCTGGTGTTGTTTTGGCTCAGGGCTTGAAAATCCGTTTACATATAATCAACACATATATAATAAGTGTGAAAACGAGTTGTATGTGAATTTGTATATTCCATCAACAGTTGAAGATGCAGATTTCTCTGCAACACTTAATAGCGACTATCCATACGGCGAAACAGCAGAATTTGTTATAAATAAAGATGTAAATAAAACAATCTGTTTCAGAAAGCCTCGCTGGTGTGATGCTTTTTCAGTTGAATATAAGGGCAAGATTTATAATGAAACAGAAAAAGGTTATGTTAAAATTAAGGGTGAGTTTAGAGCGGGGGATACTCTTCAAATAAACTTGCCAATGAAAATAGAAATTCACCATAAGCGCGATGATGAAAATCAGGTGTATTTCACATTTGGCGGAATTGTTTTAGCTGAGAGACTTGGCAAAGAGAATTTTCCTGAAGATGACCACGCAAAAGGCGAAAATGATTTGACTAATTATGAGGGAATCGAAGTTTTGCCAATTCCTAATACTAATATATATAGTATAGGTGAAATGAAATTTTCAGTTGATGGTCACACTCTTGAGCCTTTTTATGATATAATGCACGAGAGATATAGAGTTTATTTTGAAATTAAGGATTGATAATATGTTGATTAAAGGTTTGCAAAAATTAACACTTCTTGATTATCCCGGCAAAATGGCTTGCACAGTGTTTACAGCAGGCTGTAATTTCCGTTGCCCATTCTGTCACAATGCCTCTTTGGTAACTAATATTGACGAAGAGAGAATAAGTGAAGAAGAATTTTTTAGTTTTCTTCAAAAAAGACAGGGGATTATTGAGGGCGTCTGCGTAACTGGTGGCGAACCAACACTTCAACCCGACTTGAAAGAGTTTCTTAAAAAAATCAAAGATTTGGGTTATAGCGTTAAGCTTGATACAAATGGTTATCGTCCTGAAGCACTTAAAGATATTGTGAATAGTGGTCTTGTTGATTATGTCGCTATGGATATTAAGAATTCACAAGCTAAATATGCTCTCACTTGTGGTTTAGATAACCTTGATATTGCAAAAATCAATGAAAGTGTCCAGTTTTTAATGAGTGGTGCGGTGGATTATGAATTCCGCACAACCGTCGTTAAAGAATTGCACACAGAAGACGATATACAAGATATTGTGTCTTGGATTCAAGGTGCAAAAAAATACTTTTTACAAGGTTTCATTGATTCAGGTGACTTAATTTGTACAGGTTACAGCGGATATGACAAAACAGAGCTTCAAAAACTGTTGAATATTGCCAAAAATGATTTATCTGTAACAGAATTAAGAGGAATTTAACACATTATCTTGTGTTTAAAATTTAAAAAAATCACAATATATTGTGTTTGTCCTATTGACAAGCACAATATTTTTTTATATAATGATACACGAACCGAAAAATTTCAAAGGGGGACGTATTTATGTATAACGTAATTAAAAGAGACGGCAAAATCGCAGAATTTGATTTAGTAAAAATCTCAGAAGCTATCAAGCTTGCATTTGAAGCACAAGAAACCGAGTACAATGACAACATTATCGACTTTTTAGCACTTAAAGTTACTGCTGACTTCGCTTCAAAAATTAAGGACCACAAAATTGCAGTTGAAGACATTCAGGATAGCGTTGAATCAGTTCTTGTTCAGGCTGGTTACGGTGAAGTTGCAAAAGCATATATCCTTTATCGTCGTCAGAGAGAAAAAGTTCGTAACCTTAATACAACTTTGGTTGACTATAAGGCTATTATCGACAACTATCTCAATGTTAATGACTGGCGTGTTAAAGAAAACTCAACAGTTACATATTCAGTTGGTGGTTTGATTCTTTCAAACTCAGGTGCTGTTACTGCTAACTATTGGCTTTCAGAAATTTATGATGATGAAATCGGCAATGCTCACAGAAATGCTGATATTCATATTCACGACCTTTCAATGCTCACAGGTTACTGTGCAGGTTGGTCACTTAAACAGCTCATTCAAGAAGGTCTTGGCGGTGTTCCGGGCAAAATCACATCTGCTCCTGCTGCTCACCTTTCAACACTCTGCAACCAGATGGTTAACTTCCTTGGTATTATGCAGAACGAATGGGCAGGCGCTCAGGCTTTCTCATCATTTGATACATATCTCGCACCTTTCGTAAAGGTTGATAACCTTTCATATAAAGAAGTTAAACAATGCATCCAGTCATTCATTTATGGCGTTAACACTCCATCAAGATGGGGTACACAGTCACCATTTACAAACATCACTCTTGACTGGACAGTTCCAAATGACCTTGCAGAACTCAACTGTATCGTTGGTGGCAAGGAAATGGACTTCAAATATAAAGATTGTAAAGCTGAAATGGATATGGTTAACAAAGCTTTCATCGAAGTTATGGTTGAAGGCGATGCTAACGGTCGTGGTTTCCAATACCCAATCCCAACATATTCAATCACTCGTGACTTTGACTGGTCAGAAACAGAGAACAACAAGCTTCTCTTTGAAATGACAGCAAAATACGGTACACCATATTTCTCAAACTATATCAATAGTGATATGGAACCATCAGACGTTCGTTCAATGTGCTGCCGTCTTCGTCTTGACCTTCGTGAACTTCGCAAGAAGTCAGGTGGTTTCTTCGGTAGCGGTGAATCAACAGGTTCTGTTGGTGTTGTTACAATCAACTTGCCAAGAATTGCTTATCTTGCAAAGGACGAAGCTGATTTCTATGCTCGTCTTGACAAGATGATGGATATTTCTGCTCGTTCACTTAAGGTTAAGCGTGATGTTATCACAAAGCTTCTCGATGCAGGTCTCTATCCATATACAAAGAGATACCTTGGCACATTCAACAACCACTTCTCAACAATCGGTCTTGTTGGTATGAACGAAGTTGGTCTTAACGCAAAATGGCTTCAGGCTGATATGACAACTGCAAAGACACAGCAGTTTGCAAAAGATGTTCTTAACCATATGAGAACTCGTCTTTCTGACTATCAGGAACTTTATGGCGACCTTTACAACCTTGAAGCAACTCCTGCTGAATCAACAGCATTCCGTCTTGCTAAGCATGACCTTAAATACTATCCAGATATCATCACAGCAGGTAGAAAAGAAGGCGAAACACCTTACTACACAAACAGTTCACATCTTCCTGTTGGTTATACACAGGATATCTTTGAAGCACTTGATATGCAGGATGAACTCCACACACTTTACACATCAGGTACTGTTTTCCACGCATTCCTTGGTGAAAAACTTCCTGATTGGAAATCTTGTGCAGACCTTGTAAGAAAGATTGCATCAAACTACAGACTTCCTTACTATTCAATTTCTCCAATCTATTCAATCTGTAAGAACCACGGCTACATTGCAGGTGAAGCATTCACTTGCCCAGAATGTGGTGAAGAAGCAGAAGTTTATTCAAGAATTACAGGTTACTATCGTCCTGTTAAGAACTGGAACGATGGTAAAGCTCAAGAATATAAGGACAGAAAAGTTTATAATATCGCTGAATCTACAGAACCACACAACACTCCTGTTGCAGAAGCTTGTGCTTGTGAAGATGTTAAAGTAGCAGACGAAGATAAGATTATCCTTTTCGCAACAAGAACTTGCCCTAACTGTAAGATGGCTGTTCAGTTCCTTAACAAAGCAGGAATCCAGTTTGAAGAAATCTTTGCAGACGAAAATGCAGATATGGCTAACAAATTTGAAATTCGTCAGGCACCAACACTTGTGGTAATCAAGGGTGGCGTTGCAGAAAAGATTGTGAACCTTTCAAACATCAAAGGTTTCATTGAAAACTACAATAAATAAGGAGTTTTCAGAATGTACGATATAATCGTTGTGGGTGCAGGTCCTGCGGGGCTTACAGCCGCACTCTATGCAAGACGAGCAGAAAAAACTGTGCTCGTTATAGAAAAAGCAACTTTCGGTGGCCAGATTACACATTCACCAAGAGTTGAAAATTACCCAGGCTTTGCTGTGATGAGCGGTGTTGAATTTGCCGATAAACTCATTGAACAGGTTTTAGGTCAGGGTGCAGAAATCGAAATGGACTGTGTTACCGGTATTTCCGGTAGCACAGGTGACTATACTGTAACTTGTGAAAGTAATGAGTTCAAGGGCAAAACAGTTATTATTGCAACTGGCTCACATCACAGACAGTTAGGTCTCGACAAAGAAAACGATTTCACAGGTGAAGGCATTTCATATTGTGCAGTTTGCGACGGTGCTTTTTATAGAAACCAGACTGTTGCAATCGTTGGTGGCGGTAACACAGCTTTACAAGAGGCAGTAATGCTCTCTGACATTTGCACAAAAGTATATGTTGTTCAGAATCTTGATTTTCTCACAGGTGAACAGGCTCTTCAAAATGCTGTTAACGAAAAAGAGAATATCGAAGTGATTCTCGGCACAACAGTTGCAGAAATTCTAGGGGAAACAGAGTTCAAAGGCTTGGCTCTTGATACAAAGGGCGAAAGAACAGAACTTTTAGTTGACGGTGTATTTGTTGCAATCGGTCAACAACCTGAGAATGAGCCGTTCAAAGATATTGTTAAACTCAATGATTATGGCTATGTAATTTCAGGTGAAGATTGTTTGCCAGACACAAACGAAACAGGAATTTTTGTAGCAGGAGATTGCAGAACAAAAGCAATCCGTCAGGTTACAACAGCAACAGCAGATGGCGCTGTGGCAGCCCTTGCAGCTTGCAGAGTTGTAGATTCTCTTAAATAAAAAATTAAGCACTCATAACGAGTGCTTTTTTTATGCTCAAATTTGAATTTGTAAAGATGAAATCCAATCTTGCAATTGGATGAATTCCGCAAACCCAAATTTATAAAACTATTTTGGAGTTTAACATGAATATTTTTGCATATAAATACAAAACTATTAAACGAGGTGTTTTTATGGTTTATGTGTGCGAAGTCTGTGGTTGGCTGTATGATGAAAACGACGGCAATCCCAAAATGGATATAACTCCGGGAACAGAATTTGATGAATTGCCTGACTATTTCTTCTGTCCTGAATGTGGTGCGGTAAAAGACCGATTTGCCAAAGAAGAATAAAAATCGATTATTTAAGGGATGATAGCGATATCAACCCTTATTTTTTTGAAATATTTTGCACTTTGCACTTTGCATTTTGCATTTTGTATGTTATACTATCTGTGTATATATTCTATATTAAAATAGGGGTGTTATTTTATGAACAAAGCTTGGTATAAAGAGATGGTAGTTTACCAGATTTGGCCACGAAGCTTTAAAGACTCAAATGGTGACGGTATCGGTGACCTTGAGGGTATTTATTCAAAACTTGACTATGTAAAGAGCATTGGTGTTGATGCTATCTGGTTTTCACCACTTTTTAAATCACCAAACGCTGACTATGGTTATGATATTGCCGATTATATGGATATTAACCCTGAATACGGCGATATGGAAACATTCAAAAAAGTGCTTGCAGGTTGCCACGACCGTGGTATGAAAGTATTTATGGACTTGGTTGTTAACCATACATCAACTGAACATCATTGGTTCAAAGAAGCTTGCAAGAGTGTTGATAACCCATACCATGATTACTATATCTGGAGAAAAGGTAAGGGTAAAGACGGTAAAAGACCACCAAACAACTGGCTTTCAACTTTTGAAGGTGGCGCTTGGGAATATGTAGAATCAGTTGATGAATTCTATCTTCACGTATTCACAAAAGGTCAGCCTGACCTTAATATGGATAACCCAAAAGTCAGAGAAGAAGTTAAGAACATTATGAAATTCTGGCTTGATATGGGTGTTGACGGCTTCCGTGAAGACGTTATTACATACATTTCAAAGAAAGAGGGACTTCCAAACGGATTCCCAATTCCTGTTGCTTGTGGTATGGAACACTACAACTGTGGACCACATCTTTACGAGTATCTTAAAGAATTCCACGACGATGTTCTTTCAAAATATGATTGCTTCACAGTTGGTGAAGGTCCACTTATCACACCTGAAAAAGTTCTTCAGTTCGTTACAGAAGGAGAAACACAGGTTCTTAAAACAATGTTCAGTTTTGACCATCTTGAAGCAGACTGCTTTATGACAGACTGGATTAAGACTCCATTTAGCCTTAAAGCAATGAAGAAGTGCTATCAAAAATGGTATGACGCTATGAATGGTAAGGGTTGGCATACTCTCTATCTTGAAAACCACGACCATCCAAGAATAGTTGACCGTTACGGCTCACTTAAATACAGAGTTGAAAGCGCAAAAATGCTTGCAACAATGTGCTATTTACAAAAGGGTACACCTTTCATTTATCAAGGTCAGGAAATCGGTATGACAAATATCGAACTTCAGTCAATTGATGAATTTAAGGATATGATTACATTTAATAACCAGAAGATGTTCAATAAGCTTGGCATCAAGGGCGACCGTTTTGTTAAGATGGCAAACAAGGGTTCTCGTGAAAATTCAAGAACTCCTGTTCAATGGGACGATAGTGCTTATGCAGGCTTCTCAACAGTTGAGCCTTGGTTTAACCTTAACCCTAACTATACAGAAATTAACGTAGCACAGGCAGAAGCTGACGAAAACTCAATCCTTAATTATTATCGTAAACTTCTTAAATTCAGAAAAGAACACGAAGTTGCTATCTATGGTGACTTTAAGCAGTATTATGAAAATAGTAATGAACTTTTCGTTTATGAGAGAACTCTTGACGGTGAAAAAATCCTTGTAGTTTGCTCATTCGCAGAAAAGAGTGTTCATTTCAAAGCTCCTGAGGGAATTAATCTTGCAGATGGTGAGCTGGTTCTCAATAACTATAAGATTAATCCTGTTAATCGCAATTCTTTCGTAACAAGACCTTACGAATGCAGAGTTTACTATTTTAAATAAGAGGTACTTACAATGAGTAATAACGGAAAACTTTCAAAACGTGTCTGGACGGGTATTTTGCTCTTTATGTTTATGGGCTTGCTTGCCTGGAACGTTGAAAATATGTATTTTAACACATTCTTAAATGACTGTGTTTATAACGAAGGCATTTTAGGTGCTTCTTTAACACTTACTGATGCTGTTAATATAATGGTTACTATTTCTGCAATTACTGCAGTTGTAACAACATTCATTATGGGTACACTCAGTGAAAAGCTTAAAAATCGTAAAGCATTTATCTCATTTGGATATATTGCTTGGGGTATTGTAACAGCTCTTTTTGGTTTCATCACAAAAGATAATGTTGCAAATCTTTTTGGTCTTTCAGACCCAGGTCAAATTATTACAGTAACTGCTTGGATTGTTATTATTATGGATATGATAATGACCTTTATGGGTTCAACAAGTAACGACTCTGCTTTCAACGCTTGGGTTACCGACGTTACAACTCCTGAGTCACGACCAAAGGTTGAAACCGCATCAACATTTATGGGCTTCCTTGCAATGGCTGTAATTATGGTTGTTGGCTCAATGGCGCAAGGTGGAGCAATTTCATATACCACTTTCTTTGTTGGTATGGGTGTTGTTGTTGCAATTGTCGGTGTTGCAGGCGTATTCCTTATTGATAATCCTAAAAAGTTTGAAAATGCAACGAAATCAAACACAAGCTATTGGGCAGACCTTTTCTATGGATTCCGTCCAAGCGTTATTAAAAAGAACAGCATACTTTATTTAATCTTTTCTGCTTTCTGTATTTTTAACTGCGCATTTCAGGTGTTCTTCCCATACCTTATAATCTATTTAGGTTCAGTTGTGCTTCCTGCAAATGCAGATATTAACCTTCTTTCAGCAGGAGTAATTGTTCCTGCAGTTATTTCAGTTGCAACAATTCTTGCAGGCATTGTAATTCTTATGAAGGTTGCAGTTAATAACAAGCCTGTTGCATTCCTTACAAGCACAGTGCTTCTTGTTGTGGGACTTTTCATACTTTCAACATCAACAAGTATCTGGACAATTATCGTTGGTATTGCACCAGTGCTTATCGGCTATCTTGTGCTTACAATTCAACTTGGTGCATCAATACGTGACTATACACCACAAGACAATGTTGGATTGTTCCAAGGCATCAGAATGGTGTTTGCAGTGCTTATTCCAATGGTTGTTGGTCCTACTCTTGGTAACATCGCAACAAAGAACACATCTGGCGCTGAAGATGTGCTTCCTACAAAAGCAATCTTCCTTTATGCAGGTGTCGTTGCAGTGTTTATTTTTGTACCAATGATAGCACTTATCAAGAAAATGAAAAAAGAAAAAGCAAATGCACTCAAAGAAAACAACTAATTTAAACAAAATGAAAACCACTTGACTAAAAAATCAAGTGGTTTATTTTTTTACTTATTTGATTTTTTTGATAGCCTTGTGAATTACAGATGCGACAGGTGGTGCAACAATAGTTGTTGTAACAATTTCCATTAAGCCATTGAGTCCAATGAATGCTGCAAGAAAAGCAATAAGACTTAAATCGCCACGGAAGCCCATTATGTAGTCACTCTTACCAAAGAAAAGAATGAGCAAGGTCATAAAGAAAGCTGTGTTGAGAACGGGTGCAGAGAGTGCACCGATTACATAAGCCAATTTACGTTTCTTTCTTGCTATAATTTTGTAAATCACAGCACAGAGATAACCCATAAGCACACGGGGTACAATGCACATAATGAATGTGAAAATTGGGTTAATGCTTAAAAGTGTAGTGCCGAACGCATCAAGTCCGAAACATTGAATGAAGCTTGTGACACCGAATACAAGTCCTAAAAAGGCTCCTGTTTTCTCACCCAAGGTCATAGCACCAACTGCGACCGGAACCATAATAAAGGTCATTTTAACAGGCCCAAGTGGCATATACCCCAGTGGTGTGAATGCCATCAGTATGATAATTGCTGAAAGCATTGCGTTTTCGGTAAGCGCGATTATTTTCTTTCGGCTTACCTTTCTTTTTTTTGCCATATATATTCCTCCTTGCTACTGCTCCAAACGGATGCAATGCAAAATATTGACGAATAAATTATTTGTTTTTATTATAAATTGCTTTAAGTCCTTTGAGAACTAAATCACCATCATAAATGATTTCTCGCTTGCAAACAGGTGAAATGAAATGCGAAAGACCACCTGTTGCAATAATTGTTTTTGGCTCACCAAGTTCTTCCGAGAATCTGTCAAGAAGTCCATCAATCATTGAAGCTGTGCCGAGAACAATTCCACTTTGCATACTTTCAATAGTGTTTGTTCCGCAAGCCTTTTTAGGTGGCTCGAGACTGATTGCAGGTAAGAGAGAGCTTGTGTTTGTAAGTGCTTGTAAAGAAATTGCAACACCAGGTGCAATCATACAACCACGAAAACCCTTGTTTTCATCAACAGCATAGATTTTTGTAGCTGTGCCAAGGTCAATAACAAATGCAGGTAATGGATATTCGTTGGCAGCACCAACAGCACCTGCCGCCAAGTCCGCACCAAGTTGAGCGGGGTTATCAATTAAAATGTTAAGCCCTGTTTTAACACCGGGAGAAAGCACAATAACATTTTTGCCAATGAGTTTCTGCACAGCATTTTTTACATGGACAGTAATTTCAGGCACAACCGATGAAATCACAGCACCCATAATATTATTAAAATCAATATTATAAATTTTAAAAATATTCAAGAATTCAACTGCAAACTGGTCATCAGTCTTTTGTCTTTCAGTTGCAAGACGGGCACTCATTGTAAGCAGTTCGTCGTCAAAAAGACCAATGTTCATATTTGTATTGCCAATATCTATTGTAAGAAGCATAATCTCACCTCGTTCTTTTAACGCAATTAAGTATATACTATTTTTTATTGTTTATCAAGTTTTTTTGTGTTACAATGTGTGAAGAAATGGGGTGAAACTGTGATTTGTAATTTGTGTCCGAGAAATTGTAATGCAGAAAGAACTGAATATATAGGTAATGGGTTTTGCAAAATGCCCGAAAATCCTGTGCTTGCCCGTGCAGATATTCACATGTGGGAAGAGCCTTGCATAAGTGGTGAAAAGGGGACGGGTGCAATCTTTTTTTCAGGTTGCTCTTTAAAATGTTGCTTTTGTCAGAATTACCCCATAAGCCACGAAAATAAGGGTGAAGTTATAACTACAGCACGACTTGTTGAAATTATCAAAGAACTTGAAAACCGTGGAGTACATACTATTGATTTTGTAAATCCCACTCATTTTTCACACGTTATCATTGACGCCTTGACCGAATACAAACCACAAGTGCCACTTGTATATAATTCATCGGGATATGACAGCATTGAAACTCTCAAAAAATTAGAGGGATTAGTTGATGTTTATTTGCCTGACTTTAAATATTTTAGTAGTGAAAAATCAACGGCTTATGCTAAATGCCCAGATTATTTTGAAAAAGCAAGCAGAGCAATTCTCGAGATGCACCGTCAACAACCAAAAGCAGAATTCAAAGATGGAATAATCCAAAAAGGACTTATTATCCGTCATCTTGTTTTACCGAAGAATGTAGAAGAAAGCAAAAATATACTTTTATGGATTAAAAACAATCTCCCAAATGACACAATTATAAGCATAATGAGTCAATATACCCCTTATGGCAATATTGATGAGTTTAAAGAGTTGAACAGAAAACTCACAACAGCAGAATATAATAAAGTTGTAGATTATTTCATTGCTTTAGGTCTTACAAACGGCTTTATGCAAGAAAAAACATCTGCAAAGACTGATTTTATACCAAGCTTCGATGGCACAGGTGTAAAATAATATTGAAATCTATAAAAAATATGATATAATTTTTACATAAAATTTTAGGTGAAAGAAGGATTTTTAAAATGAAAGGATTTTTAAAAGAATTCAAAGATTTTGCTATGCGTGGTAACGTAATCGACCTTGCAGTCGGTGTTATCATCGGTGGTGCTTTCCAGAAAATCGTAACATCAGTTGTTAACGACCTTGTAATGCCACTTATCGGTCTTATCACAAAGGGTAGTGACTTTGCAACAAAATTTGTAGCTCTCGACGGTGGCGACTATGCAACAATCGAAGAAGCAACAGCAGCAGGTGCAGCAATTCTTACATACGGTAACTTTATTGCAGTAACAATCGACTTCCTTATTATGGCATTTGTTATCTTCCTTCTCGTTAAGGGACTTAACAAACTCACTTCAATCGGCAAAAAACCTGAACCAGTAGTAGAAGCAGCACCTACAACAAAGGTTTGCCCATTCTGTAAGAGTGAAATTGCTATTGACGCTACAAAGTGTGCACATTGTACATCTGACGTTGAATAATTATGCAAATTAAGTTAGGTTTTATCGGTTGCGGAAATATGGCAACAGCAATAATAAATGGTGCAGTTACATCAGAATTTATTGCAGGTGAAAATATTTTTGTTTATGATATTGATAGTGAAAAAACAGGTTTTCTTTATGAAAAACATGGGGTGAATGTGTGTGATTCCGCCGAGAGCGTTGCAGAAAATACTGACGTAACAGTTCTTGCGGTTAAACCACAGATTTTCCCAACAGTTTTACCACAGATTAAAGATGTTGTGTTGGAAAAAGGCACAGCAATCGTTTCAATCGGTGCAGGTAAAACTCTCAATTATATCGGCTCGTTTTTAGATGACGATGCAAAAATTGTTCGTGTTATGCCAAACATCAACGCAAAAGTTGGTGCATCAATGAGTGGCATTTGCAAGAACAAAAATGTCAATGATAATTTGCTCCAGTTTGTCAAAGACTTGTGTTGCTCATTCGGTGATGTAATTGAGTTAGAAGAAGATATGTTCCCGCTTTTTGGGGTAATTGCAGGTTGCTCACCGGCTTATTCATTTATGTTCATTGACTCAATGGCTCGTGAAGCCGTGAAGAACGGAATGAATAAAAAAGATGCTTTGAAAATCTGTGCACAAGCTGTGCTTGGTAGTGCAAAGACAATTTTAGAAGATAGTGATGCTAATTCGTGGGCATTAATTAATAGTGTTTGCTCACCTGGTGGCACAACTATTGAGGGAATCGCAGTTTTAGAACAAGAAGGTTTCGACGAAACTGTTATGAATGCCGTAAAAGCATCCCTTGAAAAAGATAAGAAATTATAAAAATAACGGACAGCATTGCTGTCCGTTTTCTTTGTTAGAACAAATCTGTTGATAAATACCTGTCACCTGTGTCTGGCAAAATCACAACAATGTTTTTGCCTTTGTTCTCTTGCTTTTTAGCCAAAAGCAGTGCACCGTGAAGAGCCGCACCTGATGAAATGCCAACCAACACACCTTCGCGTTTTGCCATCATACGACTTGCTTCATAAGCTTCATTTGTGCTGACTGTAATAATCTCATCAATGATTTCTGTGTTAAGAATTTCTGGGATAAACCCTGCACCAATGCCTTGTAATCCGTGAGCCCCTGCTTTGCCACCTGAAAGGACGGGGGAGTCAACAGGCTCAATACCAACAATTTTTATGTCAGGATTTTTTGATTTTAGATATTCACCAATTCCTGTGATTGTGCCACCTGTACCAACACCTGCGACTAAAATATCAACTTGCCCGTCTGTGTCTTCCCAGATTTCAGGACCAGTTGTCAAGAAATGTGCCTTTGGGTTTGCAGGGTTAACAAACTGACCTGCAACAATACTGTTTGGAATTTCGCGTGATAATTCTTCGGCTTTTTCTATTGCACCATTCATACCTTTTGCACCGTCTGTGAGCACCAATTCTGCACCAAAAGATGCAATGAGTTTTCTGCGCTCAACTGACATTGTTTCAGGCATTGTGATAATTAATTCATATCCCTTTGCAGCGGCAACTGATGCAAGACCGATACCTGTGTTACCACTTGTTGGCTCAATAATAACAGAGCCTTCTTTCAAAATTCCTTTTTCTTCGGCATCTTCAATCATAGACTTTGCAACACGGTCTTTAATGCTTCCTGCAGGGTTGAAAAGCTCTAACTTTGCGAGAACTTTTGCAGAAAGATTTTCATCTTTTTCAATGCTTGAAAGCTCCAAAAGGGGGGTTCTTCCAATCAATTCTGATGCAGTTTTAAAAATTCTCATAGCACCATCTCCAAGAGTATATTGTCTGAATAGTATTATATTACAAGTTTTTCTGTTATGCAACAGGACAATATTGCTATTTTTGAAAATATGTTGATTTATTGAAACGTATATATTATAATTTTTAAGAAATAAGAAACAACGAGATGTAGCGCAGGTGGTAGCGCGCCACGTTCGGGACGTGGATGCCGCAAGTTCGAATCTTGTCATCTCGACCACCTAAGTACAACGGTTTTAATACAAACCGTTGTACTTTTTTTGTTTTTGTGGTATAGTTTATTTATATAGTAGTTTTAAATCAAAGGGTAAACCATGGGATTTTTTAGTAACCTTTTTAAAGATTCATTTGAAACATGGTTTAGAATTATGAATTGTTAATACAAAGGAGAAAAACTATGAGCTACTTAAGTGAACTTCGTAAAATTGTAGGACATAGACCACTACTTTCTGCTGGTGCTACTGTCCTTGTAATAAAAGATAGTAAAATTCTTTTGAATCTCCGTTCCGATACAGAAACGTGGGGTATCCCTGGTGGTGGATTAGAGCTTGGTGAATGTTTAGAAGGAACTGCATTTCGTGAATTAAAAGAAGAAACAGGTCTTACTGCTGGGAAAATGACATTGGTCACTGTGTTGTCTGGTAAGGACTTTTATTTTGTTTACCCTAATGGTGATATGTTGTATTCCGTTGTTTCTTTATATCTTGCCGAAAATGTCAGTGGAGATTTAAAAATTACAGATGGCGAAAGTCTTAAACTTCAATATTTTAGTTTCGATAATTTACCAAATCTCGAAAGCAGAGCAAAAACAATGATTGAGTGGATAAAAGAAAATAGAAAAGATTTAATAGGATATAATGATTTTGACAATAAATTTGTATTTACGGAGGTCAAGATTTGAAAAGAAAAATATTGATTGTTGACGGAAGTAATCTATTGTTTCAAATGTTTTTTGGAATGCCTTCACGAATATATAATGAGCAAGGAATAGGTATATGGGGAGTGTTGGGCTTTGTTGGTGCTCTTCTTAAAATCGTTCGGCAAACAAATCCAACCCATCTTGCAGTTCTTTTTGATGGTGATAATAAGAACAAAAGAACTTTAATAAATAGCGATTACAAAGCAAACAGAATTGATTATAGTCAAGCATGTGACGAAGAAAATCCATATTCACAATTAACATATGTTTATCAAGCACTTCAATATTTAGGTATCACTTACGCAGAAACTACAAACTGTGAAGTGGACGATTGGATTTCTAGTTATACAAGTTTATATGGAAAAGATAATGAAATTGTTGTTTCATCTTTCGATAGTGACTTTTTTCAATTAATAAGTGACAATGTTTCGATTTTAAGATATCGTGGAGATAAATCAATACTTTGTACACCTAAATACTTACGAGAGAAATATGGAATTGAACCTTATCAATATGCTGATTTCAAATCGTTGACAGGAGATAAAGCAGATAACATTGTCGGCGCTGATAAAGTGGGAACAAAAACTGCAAGTGTGCTACTTCAAGAGTTTGGTTCACTTGATAATATAATTAGAAATGCAGAAACAATAAAAAAGCAATCAGTAAGAGAATCTGTTACAAAGAATAGCGAACGTTTACTACGAAATTTGGAACTGATTAAACTTGATGGACAAAATGATGTTCCGGTTGGACTTGATGACATGCTATTTACATATAGTAAAATAACGACAACGGAAGTTTTGCGTGGCATCGGACTTAAATAAGAGTATGATAATCTTTATGAAATCCATCTGTTAGATTTGTAAAATAATTATAAGTAAAACACCTATGAAGTCGGTTTCACTCCCAACCTCATAGGTGTGTTTTTATATTTCTTTAAAATTTTGTGAACTGTCGGTGTAATTTCCCAAAACAAAACACCTATGAAGCTATATGTTATAATCTAACCTTATAATTATTACTTTGTAACCCAATTTAAGAAAGTGCAACCCACTATCACGATTTGCAACCTGAATACTCAAATTGCAACCTGCCCCTTGAATTTGCAACCTTGGAGATTTTTGTATCAAAGGTGGAGTAGTTAGACAAAAAGCATCAACCGTTTTGGCTGGTGCTTAATTTTTTGTTGTTTACGTTTATCTAATTCCGTAATTTTCAATTACATAGTCCATATCTTTATCGCCACGACCTGAAAGGTTGATAAGAATTGAACCGTGTTCCATCTGCTGTGCAAGTTTCATACCGAATGCAACTGCGTGTGAGCTTTCAATAGCAGGGATAATACCCTCCATACGAGAAAGCTTGAAGAATGCGTCGATTGTTTCTTCGTCGTCGATTACATCATATTTAACTCTGCCAAGTTCTTGCAAGAATGCGTGTTCAGGGCCAGATGATGGATAGTCAAGACCACTTGCAACTGAATAAACAGGAGCAGGCTCGCCGTTTTCGTCTTTAAGCATAATACTGTTGAAACCGTGCATAATTCCTTCTGTTCCGTATTTAAGACTTGCTGCGTGGTCACCCATTTTAGGACCACGGCCAAGTGGCTCGATACCGTAAATATCAACAGGGTCATTCAAGAAACCTGCGAAGAGACCTGCTGCGTTACTACCACCACCAACACAAGCAACAATAGCGTTAGGAAGATGACCTGTCATTTCAATAAATTGTTCTCTTGCTTCAATACCAACAACGCTCTGGAAATCACGAACCATCATTGGGAATGGGTGAGGGCCTAAAACTGAACCGATGCAATAAATACAATCTTTATATTCTTTGCTGTATGCGTCAAATGCTGCGTCAACTGCTTCTTTAAGTGTCTGTAAACCGTGAGTAACTTCAACAACATTTGCACCAAGAATTTTCATTCTTGCAACGTTTGGTGCTTGTTTTTTAATGTCAACAGAGCCCATATAGATGTCACATTCAAGACCAAAATATGCCGCCGCAGTTGCAAGAGCAACACCGTGCTGACCTGCACCGGTTTCTGCAATAATCTTTTTCTTGCCCATATATTTTGCAAGAAGTGCTTCACCCATACAGTGATTTAATTTATGAGCACCTGAATGGTTTAAATCTTCACGCTTCGCATAGAGCTGAACTTTACCACCGAGAGCATCTGAAAGTCTTTCAAGATGTGTAACTGGTGTTGGTCTGCCTTGAAATTCTTTACGAATTCTGCGAAGCTCTGCAATGAATTTTCTTGACTGACAAATTGAGAAATATGCCTCTGTAATCTCTGCCATAGCATTCTTTAATTTGTCGTCAATATAAACTCCACCGTATTTGCCGAAATAACCATCCTTATCAGGATAATTGTTAAAATAAGTTTCAAAATCAACATTATTGAGAATCATATTTGTTCCTCCTTAAAAAATAAAAAATCCATCCCACAAAAATATGGGACAGACTTAAAATAATCTGCGGTACCACCCAAATTCGCATTTGAAATGCGCACTCATCGTGTACAAATATACACTTAGCACTGTAACGGTTGCCCTCCGTCTTATCTACTAACATACGCTTTCGACTCGCCCTCAAAAGTCCATTCATTGAAATTCTTATTGCCGTATTCTCACCATCAACGGCTCTCTTCGAATAAGTTAAAATCAATTACTACTCTTTATCATCGGTTTAATTGGTTAAATATTAACTTACAAGAATTTTAGCACTATAAAAAGATAATGTCAATAGCAAATTTTATATGGTATTTATTTACATAATATGTTATACTAATTATAACTATGATTTTGGAGTTGCGTTATGAAAATTTTAGCAATTGACGGTAACAGTATTTTGAATAGAGCTTTTTATGGTATTCGTGCTTTGTCAACCAAAGACGGCAGATTTACCAATGGTATTTATGGCTTTATGACTATTTTAATGAAACTTCGTGATGAGGTGAGTCCTGACGGTGTTGCTATCGCTTTTGACCTTAAAGCACCAACATTCCGTCATAAGATGTATGATGGATATAAGGCTAATCGTCACGGAATGCCACCTGAACTTGCTCAACAATTACCTGTGCTCAAAGAACTTTTAACAACTTTGGGTTATAAAATCGTAACTCTTGAGGGCTATGAAGCAGATGATATTCTCGGCACAGTTGCGGGCATGTGCAAAGACGGTGACGAATGCTTTATCGCAACAGGGGATAGAGACTCATTCCAACTTATCCGTGATAATGTTACTGTTTTGTTGCCACACACAAAAATGGGCAAAACAACAACTGAAATTTATACTTCACAGCGCCTTATGGAAGAATATGGCGTTGAGCCACTCCAAATGATTGACATAAAAGCACTTCAAGGTGATACATCTGACTGTATTCCAGGTGTGGCTGGTGTAGGTCAGAAAACAGCAGGGGATTTAATTCAGAAATTCGGCTCAATCCAGAATATTTATGATAATATCGACACTCTCGAAATCAAAGAAAATCTTAAAAATAAGCTTGTTACAGATAAAGAAAAGGCATTTTTAAGTTATACTCTCGGCAAAATCATTAATGATGCACCAATCGGTTGTGCTCTTTCTGATTTTGTACCAGCTTCTGCAGACGAAGAAAAAGCAAGAGCAATGCTTGCTGACCTTGAAATGTTCAAGATTATTGAAAAACTTGAGTTTTCAGCGCCAACTACTGTTGAGAAAAAGGACGAAAAAGTCAAAGAATTGGGCTTTTCTGCTGACTTTTCAACTGATGACCTTTTAAATAAAATCAAAGCAGAAAAAGAAGCCTATTTCACAGTTGACTACAAAGATTTAGATAATCCTGAGTTTTGCTTCTTATGTGATAACATAGTTTATCACCTTGAGCCAATGCATTTGGGATATTTTGATTTTGTAAAATCCGTTTTAGAAGACGAAGAAATCAAGAAATATACAGATAATTCAAAGCTTTTATACAGATTTGCATTCCTTAATAAAATCGAAATTAAAGGAATGACTCTTGATACATCTTTGGCAGGGTATATTCTTAATCCGTCAGCGAATGGATATAGCCCATTGCGACTTTGCGAAGAATATAAAGCACCAATTCCAAAGGTGCAAAGTGATTTGAGTCTAGCACAAGATTGTGCAGTAATGAAATCAGTTTCATTAAGACTTAAAACACAAATTGAAAGCAATAATCAAGAATATTTGCTTTATAATGTTGAAATGCCACTTGCAGAAGTATTGGCATCTATGGAGCATTTAGGCTTTATGGTTGACCGTAAGGGCATTGCAGAATTTACACAGAAAATAAGCGGTGAATTAAAACAAATTCAAACAGAAATATATGAATTAGCAGGCGAAGAGTTCAATATCAATTCACCAAAACAGTTGGGCGTAATTCTTTTTGAAAAGATGGGACTCCCTGCAAAGAAAAAGACCAAGAGTGGCTATTCAACAAATGCAGACGTGCTTGAAAGTTTGCAGAATGAAAACCCAATAATTGAGAAAATTCTTTGGTTCAGAACACTTTCAAAGCTCTATTCAACATATTGTGAAGGACTTTTAAAAGTTATCGGTGAAGACGGAAGAATTCACTCTTCATTTATTCAGACAGAAACTCGCACAGGTCGAATTTCATCAACTGAACCAAATCTTCAGAATATCCCTGTCCGTAAAGAAATCGGCAGAGAAATGAGAAAATTCTTTGTTGCGAAAGAAGGCTCACTTTTAGCAGATGCCGACTATTCACAGATTGAACTTCGTGTGCTCGCACATATTGCAGATGACGAAGAAATGCTTAAAGCTTTCAATAATGAAGTTGACATTCACACAGTTACAGCATCACAGGTGTTCAATATGCCATTAGAAATGGTAACACCATTAATGCGTAGTCGTGCAAAAGCGGTTAATTTCGGTATTGTTTACGGTATCGGCGCATTTTCACTTGCAAAAGATATCGGCGTAACACGAAAAGAAGCAGACGACTATATCAAAGGCTATCTTCGTCTTTATTCAGGCGTTGATAAATATATGGAAACTGTTGTTGCAGATGCGAAAGAAAAGGGATATGTTTCAACTCTTTGGGAGAGAAGAAGATATCTTCCTGAACTTTCTTCATCAAACGGAATGCTCCGTGCATTTGGCGAAAGAGTAGCAAGAAATATGCCGATTCAGGGCACGGCAGCCGATATTATCAAAATTGCAATGGTTAAAGTTTATAACAGACTTAAAGCTGAGAATATGCAAGCAAAACTCATTTTGCAAGTCCACGACGAATTGATTGTTGAAGCACCAGAAAATGAAATTGAAAAAGCAGCCAAGATTTTATCAGAAGAAATGGAAAACGCTTGCCAGATGAAAGTTCGACTTCGTGCAGATGTGAATACAGGCAAAACTTGGTATGATGCTAAGGATTAATTATGAAAAAAATAATGTTTATATGCAGTGGTAACACTTGCAGAAGTCCCTTGGCAGAAGGGCTTTTCAAAAAATATCTTGCTGACAATAATATAACAGATGTTGAAGTTTCGAGTGCGGGGGTTTCTGTATTCCCCGGTGACGAAATCAGCGTCAATTCAGCTCTTGTGGCAATGAATAGGGGAGTTAATATCTCTCTTCATCGTGCCCGAAAACTCAACCCACAACACATTGTTGAAACGGATTTATTTGTGTGTATGACCGAGAGCCATAGTGCTGTGATTTCAAAATATTACGACCCTTCAAAGATTATCACATTAAATGTGTCAGACCCCTATGGTCAAAGTATTGAAAAATATGAAAAGTGCGCACAACAAATAGAAAGTGCATTCCCACAAATCCTTGAAAAAATCAATGAGATTGCAACAATCTGTCAAATGGAAGAAAAGCATATCCCATTTATTGCAGACCTTGAAAAAGAGTGTTTTGCAGAGCCTTGGAGTGAAGACTCATTGAAAGATGAACTCACCAATGAAACCGCAAGGTTTTATGTGATTGAAAATCAAGGTGAAGTGCAGGGCTATATCGGTGCTAACAATATTTGTGGTGAAGTTTATATCACAAATGTGGCTGTGAATACGGGTGCTCGTGGCAAGGGTTACGGCAAGAGATTGGTTAATCATCTCATTATGCAAAGTCTGTTTGAAGATGCACTTTTTGTAACTCTTGAAGTGAGAAAATCAAATGGAAACGCAATCGCACTCTATGAAAAATGTGGATTCAAGAAAATTGGTGAGCGTAAAAACTTTTATTCAAAGCCCACTGAAGATGCATTAATTTATACTTTATATTTAAAGGAAATATAATTATGAAAATTTTAGCTATTGAAAGCTCATGTGACGAAACTGCTGCAGCCGTTGTTGAAGACGGCAGAGTTGTATTGTCAAATGTAGTATCAACTCAAATTGAAAAACATAAAATATTTGGTGGCGTTGTGCCTGAAATCGCATCAAGATTACATACTGAGAATATCTCTTGGGTTGTTCAGAAAGCACTTACAGATGCAAATTGTACTTTAGACGATATTGATGCTATCGGTGTAACTTATGCGCCCGGTCTTATCGGTGCTTTGCTTGTTGGTGTGAATTATGCAAAGGGATTAGCCCTTGCAAGTGGCAAACCACTTGTGCCCGTGCATCATCTTCGTTCACATATTGCGGCAAACTATATCACTCATAAAGAACTCAAACCACCATTTATGTGCCTTGTGGTGTCGGGTGGTAACACATTGCTTTGCAAAGTTAATGACTACACAGATTTTGAAGTGATTGGTCGTACCCGTGACGATGCGGCAGGTGAGGCTATGGATAAAGCCGCTCGCACTTTGGGACTTCCCTATCCCGGTGGCGTAAATTTGGATAAAATTTCAAAAGATGGGGATAATACAAAATATCAGTTCCCTAAACCAAGGGTTGATGGTAGTCCGTTAGATTTTAGTTTTTCGGGACTTAAAACATCTGCAATAAATCTTGTTCACAATGCAGAGCAAAAGGGTGAAACTGTAAATCCTGCTGATGTGGGTGCATCATTTATCAATGCTGTTGCAAATTCACTTTGTGAAAACACAGAAAAGGCAATGGAAATGACAAAAGCAAAAACTCTTGTATTAGCAGGTGGCGTATCTGCAAACTCTGTGCTTCGCAGTCGAATGGGAACTCTTGCAAATAAAAAGGGTTGGACACTCTATTTGCCTGATTTATCACTCTGTGGTGACAATGCCGCAATGGTTGGTGCACAAGGCTATTTTGAGTTTTTGAAAGGGCAAAGAGCCACTATGGCACTCAACGGAAAAGCAACTGCAGATATTTCAGCGGACTATGAAGAATAAAAACTGTATAAATATATAAAAACTATATATTAAATTGACAATTTATTAACATTTTACCTATTGAACATTTTGGTAATTTAAGGTATAATAAATATACCAAAATTAAATTGGGTAGTTTGGTATTTTTTTCGAAAAGAAATTTTAATAAAGGAGTAAGGAAATATGGCACTTACAAAGAACAAGACAATCCTTGAATGGGTTGACAAACAAGTTGAGCTCGTTAAACCTGACAATATTGTTTGGATTGACGGTAGCGAAGAACAAATCGAAGCTCTTCGTGCAGAAGCTTGTGCAACTGGTGAAATGGTAAAACTTAATCAGGACCTTCTTCCTGATTGCTACTACCACAAAACAGCAGTTAACGACGTTGCTCGTGTTGAAGACAGAACTCTTATCTGCTCAAAGAAAGAAGAAGATGCAGGTCCAACAAACCATTGGATGGACCCTGAAAAAGCATACGCTATGCTTTATGATATTGCAAAAGACAGCTACAAGGGCAGAACAATGTATGTTATCCCTTATTCAATGGGCCCTGTTGGTTCACCACTTGCAAAGGTTGGTATTGAGCTTACAGACTCAATCTATGTTGTTCTTAATATGGTAATTATGACTCGTGTTGGCAAAGCAGTTATGGACGCTTTCGGTGACGAGAGCAACGACTGGGTTCGTGGTCTTCACTGCAAGTGCGACATCGATGCAGAAAAGAGATGGATTTGCCAGTTCCCAGAAGATAACACAATTATTTCAGTTAACTCAGGTTACGGCGGAAACGTTCTTCTTGGTAAAAAATGCTTTGCTCTTCGTATTGCTTCATATCAGGGTAAAAACGAAGGCTGGCAGGCTGAGCATATGCTCATTCTTGGTATCGAAAATCCACAGGGCGAAGTTAAGTACATCTGTGCTGCTTTCCCATCAGCTTGTGGTAAAACAAACCTTGCAATGCTTATTCCACCAGAAGGATATCAGGCAAAGGGTTATAAAGTATGGTGCGTAGGTGACGATATTTCTTGGATTAGAAAAGGCGCAGACGGCAGACTTTATGCTATCAACCCAGAAAACGGTTTCTTCGGCGTTGCACCTGGTACAAACGTTAAGTCAAACCCAAATGCTCTTGCATCAACAAAGAAGGGTACAATCTTCACAAACGTTGCTCGTAACCTTGACGACAATACAGTTTGGTGGGAAGGTCTTGACAAGAACCCACCTGTAAATGCAGTTGAATGGACTGGTATCGAAACAAACGGTGTTGAATGGAAAGCAGAAGGCAAAAACCTTGCTCATCCAAACAGCCGTTTCACAGCCCCAGCAGTTAACTGCCCATGCATCAGCTCTGAATTCGAAAATCCTGCAGGTGTTCCAATCTCAGCTTTCGTATTCGGTGGCCGTCGTGCAAAGCTTGCTCCACTCGTATATCAGTCACGTGACTGGAATCACGGTGTATTCGTAGGTTCAATCATGGCTTCTGAAACAACAGCAGCTGCAGCAGGTGCAGTCGGTGTTGTTCGTCGTGACCCAATGGCTATGCTTCCATTCTGCGGTTACAATATGGGTGACTACTGGCAGCATTGGATTGACATTGGTAAGACTCTTGATGCTGATAAAGCTCCAAAAATCTTCAATGTTAACTGGTTCAGAAAAGATGACGAAGGCAACTTCATGTGGCCTGGTTTCGGTGATAACCTTCGTGTTCTCGAATGGATTATCAAGCGTTGCGAAGGCGAAGTTGATGCTCAAGAAACAGCAATCGGTTATCTTCCATATGCTAAAGACATCAACATTGAAGGTCTTGAAGGTGAAGTTACACTTGAATCACTTGAAAGCATTCTTGACGTTGATAAAGAACTTTGGGCAAACGAAGCAGAAGGCATCGCAGAATTCTATGCAAAATTCGGCGACAAGCTTCCTGAAACACTCAAAGCAGAGCTTGAAACACTCAAAGCAAACCTTAAATAAAATAAAAACGAGGTCGAAAGACCTCGTTTTTTAATGCAAAATGTAGAATTCAAAATGCAAAAGTGTTGGGGCGATTCACGAATCGCCCTTTTTTTTATAATTGCAACGCAGTTCAAACACTTTGCGCTTTGAGTTTTGCACTCTGCACTTTTTGTCTCTTGAATTTCATACCTAATAATTGTATAATGTTCTCGGTGATATTATGGAACTAAAATTCAATAACGGAAAATTCAGAATAATGCAGATTGCTGATACACAAGACACTAGCTGGACTTCACCTGACACCGTGAACTTCATTCGTTGTGCGTTAAAAAAGGCAAAACCTGATTTGGTTGTGTTCAGCGGTGACCAGTTGAAAGGTTATGGCATCACATTTAATATTGGTGACAGAAAAGCCAACCCGAAGATTGCAATTGATAATCTTTTGAAGCCACTTGACGAAATGGGAGTGCCTTTTACATTTGTATTCGGCAACCACGACGACCAGTGTGCTGCAAACAAAGAACAACAGTTAGAAATCTATAAACAACACGAAAACTGCCTTGCTTTCAATGCAGATGATAATATTGACGGCTATTGTAACCACAATCTTCTCGTTATGGGTGAAGACGGCCAGCCAAAACTCAATGTACTTTTGATAGATAGCCTTTCAATGAGTCTTAATGGTCGTTGTAGTCCCGTTTCAGAAGGACAAATCGAATGGTATAAAGGTCTTCGTGATGACCTTAAAGAAAAATATGGGGATTATGTGCCAACAATAATGTTTCAGCATATTCCTGTGCCTGAGATGTGGAATTTGCTTATGGAAGTACCAAAGAGAAAAGGCGTAGCAACGGGTTATCGTGACCACGCAGGCAAGTTCTTCGATTTAAATCCTGAATGTTGCGTAGTCAATGACCGTTCTTTCGTGTGGGAAACTCCTGCAACACCTGAAGTCAATACTGGCGAATTCGACGCTCTTAACGAAAAAGGCGATGTGTTCGCTATGTTCTTCGGTCATGACCATAACAACTCATTTATGGGCGAATATATGGGTATGAAAATGGGCTATACCCAAGGTTGCGGATTCAATGTTTATGGTCCCGCAGATAAAAGGGGCGTGCGCATTTTCGATTTTGACGAAAACGATGTTAAGAACTTTGAAACAACAACAATCGAGATTAAAGATTTACCTGATTTCAAAGTTGAAAAGAAAATTCGTTATAATGCATACACTTATGCACCAAATAGCTTTGACGCCGCAATGCCATTAATCAAAGGCGCAGTTGCAGGCATCATCGCAACAGTAGGGTTAGTTGTTGCATCAAAAATATTCAAAAAGAATAAATAAAATCAAAAAAGGACGATGTAAAATCGTCCTTTTTAATATACACAAAATTATTTTTGATAATTACTGATTTCAGTAGAAATTATTTCGCACAGTTTTTCGGTTAGTTTTTGAAGTTGTTTGTTTTGTAAATCGATATTTGACATGTGGTTAGTGTAAAAATTATTTTCATAGTTTTTTATTTTATCACTTAATACATCGTCTTTTACATCAAGAGTCCAACCTTCACCAGTTGCGCCAACATAGTATAAGATATGATAGCCACTATGTCCGCTAAAAACAATTTCACAATCACCAGGTTTTCTTGAATTGCTTGTTGCCCAGTTTGCAATTGCTTCATAATATGTGCCGTCATTGCTTATATTTTCATAAAGACCACCGTTTGATTTTGATTTAATATCTTCTGTGTATTTTGACACTAAAGATATAAAGTTTTTTTCAGTTGGTTGTTTTAAATACTGTGAGTATACTTGATTAGCTTTTTTCTCTTTTTCATTTCTTAAAGATGTGGATTGATGCTCGTCACATACAAACTGAATATGTCTTACAGAAGCAATTTTGTCACTACGTCTGTGCGGTGGTTCGACAATATACACAACATAATAGGCGTCGTTTACTCCATCTTTATTGTTGTCAATTGGAAAATATTTTTTATCATCTTTATTTCTTTCAGAAGAGAAAATCCAGTCTGCAACAGTTTCACTTATTTTAGTGACTTGACTGTATTTGGCGTCTTTGTTTTTGGTGCTAGAATCATAGTCAATTGAATTGTTTCCGGAATATTGTTCATATAATTCGACAAAACTTTTTTCATCAAGAGTTTTTTCAACCATCTCACTTGCACTTTTTTCAGAGAGAATATAACATCCTCTATATGTCGCTATATCATATTTAATATTTGATGAATTATATTTCATAGTTAATTCATCAAAAGTAATAGTGGACTCCAAATTCTTTGTTAGTTGTTCATAAAAGTTTTCCGATATGGCTTGTTCGGTAAGTATTGTTTTAAGTTTTTCTATTGTTATTTTATCTCCATATTTTTGTGCAATATATTCATTGACATCTAATTTTAGGATGTAGGCTTCATCTTGAATATTAGATATTGTCTTTTCTATTTTTTCGATTTGTTCAGTAGAAATGGAAACCTTTTCTTTTATTGCATTTTCATTAGCATATTTTACATACAGTGCAGATTTAATTGCACTATATGTAAAATAATCAGCCCAAGTAGGTTCTTCAACTTTAAAGGCATTTTTAGTTACACCTAAATATAAAAAGTCATTTTCAGTCAGAATTTGCTTTTGAGGAGTAACAAGGTAGTTGTACCCAGTCATTATTTTACCATAGCCTAAACCATATTCTTTTTCACAGTTATAAGCAGATGTTTGAAAATTATGCCAAGTTTCATAATAATAGTAATTGAATTCACTTTCTAAAATAGAATATGATAATTCATTGCTTAAAAGAACAGTATCATTATTACTATTACTATTACAACCACAAAGACAAGAGAAAATTATTGTTAAGCAAAATATAATTGCGAGTATTTTATTTCTCATTAGAAATCACCGATAAAATTTTATTTAATGGGTTCGTATTAATAATAAAAGCCTCAAACAGAGGCTTTTATTATTAATTAACTGTTGCTGAAGAATTTGATGCTGAATAAGCAAGAAGTTTTTCAATGTGCTTTGTTTCAGCGTTCATTGCCCATTTCAGTGTAAAAGAGTTAACCTTGATTGAGTCAGTGAGAACATCAATGTTTTCTGCATAGAGCTTTTCAACTGCTTCGCTGAGAATCATTGATTTGACATTTTCAGACCAAGTAACACCAGTTGCTTTTGAATAGTACATTACATGATAACCGTAATCTGATTCAACAATTCCTGTATCGCCAGCTTTACGGCTTGCGTCAAGATACCAATCTTTGAAAGGCTGAACGAAACTTGTGTCTGCATTCAAGTCTTCATAAAGACCGCCGTTGTCTTTTGAACCTGGGTCTTCTGTTTTCTCTTTTGCAAGATTTGCAAAGTTTTCTTCTGTTGGATTCTTGAGATATTCATCAAGAATAGCTTGTGCCTTTGCTTTGTATGTTGCTTTTTCACTTGCTGTAAGTTTCTTTGTTTCGCCTGTTTCTTCATCTTCAGGGAAAGCAACAAGAATATGACGAGCAGCGTGTGAGTGTGTGCTCATATCTTTATAAGGAAGAGCAACCATATAAACAACTGCATAAGTACCGTTACCAAGGTCAATTACAGCCTTGTTGCCAACTTTACGAGTATCATCATAAACCCATTTTGCTGCAGCTTCACCGAGCTGTTCAAGTTCAGCATATGTAGTTTTGCTATAATCTGTAACTTCTTTAGGGTCTTTTGTGCTCTTGTTGTCAGCAGTCAAAATTGCCTTTTTAGCTTCTGCAATGAATGTTGATTCGTCTTTAACGCCTGCAAGGAATGCATCAGCTTGTGCTTTTGTTTCTTCCTGTGCTTTCTTTGTTGCTGCTTCTTTTTCTTCAGTTGTAGCATCGTCAGCAAGAGTAGGTACTTTTGTTGAGAATGAATAATATCTGATATCTACAAGGTCAAAGTTGTCTTTGTCAGCATTATACTTGTCATTAATTTGAGCTTCTGTGATTGCTGCAGTAGTATCTGCCTCAAACTTTTCATAATATTTCTGAGCAAGTAATTGTTCTTCATAAACCTGACGAACAACTTTTTCGTCGATACCATTACCTAACTGTGTGCGGAACCATCTGTCAAGAGAATAGTCATTTTTCTTTGCTGTTTCGCGCTGGCTGTCGATTGTTGAATCGATTTCTTTTGTTTCGTCTTCTGTAAGTTTAAGACCTTCTTTTTCTGCGAGTGCAGAGAAATATTTGATTTCAACAAGTTGGTTTGTAGCAAGATATCTGATAGCATCTGCCCAAGTTGGCTCTTCAACGCCGATTGCTTCAAAATCGAGACCGATTGATTCAGCAGATTCTTTTGTCAATTCTTGCTTAGCAGGTGACTTTGTATAGTCATAACCCATATCCATACCGTAGTATGCATATTGTTGAGCTGTTGAACAGAGATTGTTCCATACATTGAAATAGAAGAAGTTGAACTCTGCAACTGTGAAACTGCAAGCAGTATCTTTTACATTGATTTTAATAACTTTTTGTGGAACACCGAAGAAATTGAGAATTCCACCAAATGCGCCAATACCGATTGCAACTGCAAGAACAATAGCAATAACCTTGCCTACAACTTTCTTTGTTTTTGAGAGTTGTGGAGATTTCTTAGCCTTTTTTTCTGCTTCTTTTGCAAGTCTGGCTTTGCGCTCTTCACGATAAATCTCAGCTTGAGACTTGTTGTTTTCCATAGGAAAAACCACCTTTACATATCTTTATTTTAAGATTAAATAAAAAAGCAATAAAAATGAGTACACTTTTTTACATTAATGTACCTATTTTATACTATTTTAAATAAATATACAAGTAGATTTTGAAAAATTAACATTTTATACAAAAAAGGCCAGTTTATTTTGACATACAATATAATTAAGGATTTTTTTCATTTTGTTATTGTCAAAGAGAAAAAAATGCTATATAATTAATTTAATTGTATATAACTTGTAAATGTAATCATATAACAAGGAGACGATATTATGAAAATCATAGCTTTTGACGTTGGTGGAACAGCCATTAAATTTGGTATGGTTGACGAAAACTTTAAGGTGCTTTTCTCAGAAGAGTTCCCGACAAATGAATTTGAAGATACTGACAATATGGTTATGTATGCTATGGAAGCAAAGCTCAGAGAATATGAAGGTCAGTATGACGCAATTGGTATTTCAACTGCTGGTCAGGTTGACTTTGAAAATGGTATGATTCATGATGGTGTTGGTAATATTCCAAACTACAACCATTCAGACCTTCGTGGCACATTTGAAAGAATATTCAATGTACCTGTTGCAGTAGATAATGACGTTAACTGTGCAGCAATCGGCGAAGCACATTTCGGCGCAGCAAAAGGTGCGAAAGATTTCCTTTGCCTTACTTATGGTACAGGTGTTGGTGGTTGTATTTATATTAACGGTGATGTTTATCGCGGTTCAAAATTTGCAGGCGGTGAGTTTGGTCATATGGCAACTCATAAAGACGGCAGACCTTGCACTTGCGGTAGAATTGGTTGCTATGAAGCTTATGCTGCTTGTCGTGTGTTTACAAAATCAGTTTCAGACCGTATGGGCAAAAAGATGAACGGCAGAGAGATTTTCATGGAAGAAAATCTTAAAAATCCTGTTATCATTGAAGAAATGGATAATTGGGAAGATGAAATCGCATTGGGACTTCGTAACCTTTGCTATATCTTCAATCCATCACTTATCGTGCTTGGTGGTGGCATTATGTCAGAAGACTTGCTTCTTGGTCATATCCGTCATAAAGTTAATGCTCAACTTGAACCAAACTATAAGCACGTAAAAATTGAAAAAGCACAACTTGGCAATAAAGCAGGTATGCTTGGCGCAGCTTGGCTTGCAAGTGAAAGATTAAAGACTTGGAATAAATAATTATGTTTTTCAAGAAAACTCCTTTTCCTAAAAAAACAGGGTATTACAATATTCCTCAGGTGGATTTGAGCGTCAAACCCCAAAACATACCTGAAGAATTAGAATACCTTTTTGAAAATACTATAATTGACGATAGCACAGGGTATTTGGGGCATCCAGACTCTGTGCTTCTTAACAATGGGGATATTCTCACTTTTTACCCAAAAGGACACGGCAAAGGTGCAGTGCTCTCAAAAATCAGTGATGATGGTGGGGTTTCTTATGATAAAGAAATTGAAAATCCACCGGTTTCTTGGGAGAAATCTCTCGAAACACCAACGGTATATCGTTTAGTATTTACAAATGGTGAAGAAAAACTGATTTTAATCTCTGCAAACTCAAAGTGGCCAGGAATGTCAACTCCCGGTGGATTTAACAGTTCAATTTCTATTGATGAGGGTAAAACTTGGACAGAGTTTAAAAGAGTGTGGGATAACGATAGCGAAATGCCAATAATCCCTATTGTTGCAATGGCATCACTTACTCGACTTAAAGAGAATGGTGAATTTGTTGATAAGTGGATGGGCATTTTCCACGACCACAGATTTATAAATTATAAAACCATTCTCACATTCAATGAGAATGGCGATTACACTTGGTCAAAACCAGAGCCATATTTATCAGAATATCGTGATATTGAAACCTATGCAGGTATTTGCGAGGTTGAATGTATCCGTTCAGAATTTGGCAAGGGTGATGAGCTTTGTTTAATTGCTCGTTGCAATAAGAAAACTTGTACATCACTTTTAATTTTCTCAAATGATGAAGGCAAGACTTGGTCAAGACCTAAAGAAGCACCATTTGCACTCAACGGTGAGCGTCACAAAGCAGAATATACTGATGACGGACGACTTTTCATCACATTCCGTTCAATTGAGCGTGACCATAAGCGTGTTAAAAAGATGCGAAAACTTGGTGGCGAAAAGAAATGGTATTCTGAAGGTTGGGTTGCATGGGTTGGCACTTATGATGACCTGAAAAATGGTACAGAGGGTCAATACAGAATTAAGATTGCACATACATATCTTGACCACCAGAATGAGCCATCAATCGTAGCGAATGCTGATACGGGTTATTGTGGTAATGTAGTGCTTAAAGACGGCACAATCGTCACATCGTCTTATGGCATTTTCTCACCTGAAGAGAAAGAGAGTGGCAAGTATAATACTGATAAGGGTAAACAAAAACGTAAGACCTTTATCATATCGAAACGCATTAAACTTTCTGATGTTGAAAAATTAATAAACAACTAAAATATATTGCTGATTAGTGGTTGTTCATTACGGATTAAATGGCTTAATTCGTCGATTGCCAAATCTGCTTGTTGTTCGAGCCTTTCCATATTGCCTTGTTTGGCATATAGGGGAAGGCTTTTTATTAATTCTTCTAATTTGTCAGTTTCTTCGTGACGGATAAAACTTTCAATAATATCGTGAACATCTTCCCAGAGTGTTACAGCTTCTTGGGATTTTTTTATTGCATCTTCTATATCATCTTTTTCTGCTATACTACAGATTTCAGCCAAATGAGTCTCTAACTTGTTACAAGCATTATCCACCCAGAAATATCCCATGAATGCAAGGGCAAAAGCTGTAACAAGAGCACCAATTGCTAGGATTATTCTTTTCATATTTTGTCCTTTCTTATAATTGTATGATTACCCATAGCATCAACTGTCATAAGCAATATGTCTTTGATTTGAATATTCTTTTTTCTTGCAAGCCTCTCAATTTTATTTGTTGTCATATTGCAGATTTTAAAATCCTGCGAAACTATTTTTCCGTCGATGATTACAGGACACTTATATCCCTGTGGCTGAGTGCTTAAATCAAGGTCATCTTTTGTAACTGTGTCGTATTCTGGTTTTAAAAGTACGCTTATTTGTCCATTGGTTTCAACGATGGCATATTGTACCTGAGAAATATCAAAAACATCTTTTTGTCTTAAAGATTCGAGCAAATCATCAACAGTAAAACGAAGGTCTTTTAATAGCTTTTGATTAAGGTTACCATCGTTGATAATAACAACGGGATTTCCTTGCATAAATGAACGAAATTTGATACTTTTCATATTGAAAACAGATGTTAAAATTTCAAATCCAACTAATAATAAAATAGGGATAATTGTGTTTACCAAGGGTATGTCGGTATCCTGAATGGGAATTGAAATAATTTGAGAAATAAGAAGAGTTATAACCAAATCTGATGGTTGTAATTCTCCAATCTGTCTTTTGCCCATAATACGAATACTGACAATCGCAACAATGTAGAGAATAACTGTTCTAATTAAAGTTACAAACATAAAATCACCGTTTTTATCATTTGCCAATAAATACAGAATATTACTATATTTTAAGGTCAAGATAAAAATGGTGATTTTTTTATGAGTGAAAATTGGTTTTCAAAAAAAGTTGATGAGATAAGCATAGATGAAAAGACTGAAACAACAGAAAAGAAAAATATAGATAAAGATTTGCAAAAAAATATGGCATATATAAAGCAACAATTCGGTGATGCCTTTGATGTGAAATACAGAAAATACAATGCACAGGGCAGAGAAATAATGTTTATTATGGTTGACGGAATGTGTGATAGTCTGCTTGCCACAGAACAGGTAATTCTGCCGATAATCGAAGCGAATTTTAACGATGAAACAGGGGATAAACTAATCTATTCTGCTGCTGACCAGGTTTCTGCAAGTATTGATAAATCAATTACAAATGACCTTGACGAAGCAATCCGCGAAGCAATTTATGGCAGTATTATAATGCTCACAGAAGATGCACAATTTGCCATTATGTTTGGTGTGCAAGGGTTTCCCAAAAGGGCTGTGCTTGAGCCATCAACCGAAATGCAAGAGCGTGGCTCACGAGAAGCATTTGTAGAAAGCTTTAAAGACAATGTAACAATGATACGACGTCGTGTGAGAAATCCTGTTTTTAAAACTCAGATTGTAGAAGTGGGGGATACCACAAAAACTCGTGCTTGCGTTTGCTATATGTCGGACAGAGTTGACAGAAAAATGCTTGATAATGTAGTTGACAGACTTAAAAACTGTAAGATTGACACTGTGTTGGGCTCAGGTTATCTTCAAACCTTTTTAGATGGCAAGCATCCGTCAATTTTTAGTGGTGTAGGGTTTACAGAAAGACCTGACGTGCTAACTGCAAAAATCAGTGAAGGCAAAATCTGTATTATCGTTGACGGAACACCTAATGCACTTATTGTGCCCTATCTTTTCATAGAGCATTTTCACTCTCTTGACGACTATCTCAAAAGACCCTATTATGCAACATTTATCCGCATTTTAAAAATAGCATCTTTTTTGGTGAGTGTATTTTTGCCAGGACTCTATGTGGCTGTTTGTACATTCCATCAAGAAATCATACCCGAAACAATGATTTTTGGAATAACTGGACAAGAAAGCCGAACACCCTTGCCCATAATGTTTGAAGCATTTTTTATTCATTTAGTTTATGAGATAGTCCGTGAAGCAGGGCTTCGAATGCCAAAATCTGTGGGACACGCAATTTCAATCGTTGGTGCATTAGTTATTGGCGATTCAGCAGTTACTGCGGGCATAATTTCTGCACCAATGCTTATTATTGTTGGTCTTACGGCGGTCAGTTCATTTGTGGTTTCAACCCTTTATGAGTCCGTTGCTGTTATGCGATTTGCATTTATTATTATCGGTGGTCTGGGTGGACTTTATGGGATTATGATGGGATTTGCTGCGGTGCTTGTGAATGCTGCTGCAATAAACCCTTATGGCGTGCCTTTCACTTCACCTTTGTCACCTACAAAAATCGGTGCGTGGCGTGACCTTGTTGTGCGACAAGATTGGAGAAAAATGGGCAAAAAGAAAATGCTTATTCAAAAGTTGGAGAAATAATATGCATACAAAAGAAAAAATCAGCACATTTCAATTTTTTACAATGCTGTTTATAAGTCGAGCGTTAACAACTGTCACATATCTGTCATCATACACAAAAGATGTGCGACTTTCAGATATGCTTGTGCAACCTGTTTTCAGAATAACTTTGGGTATTGTTATAATGATACCTTTATATTTTATTTGTAAAAAGCATAACACAACAGACCTTTTAAGTCTTGCAAATTCAAAGTTTGTTTCACTTTGTTATTTGTTTGTGTTCTTCTATTTTACGGTTGTTACAATAGCAAGACTTGATGTGTTTGCGGGGACAGTCGTCTTCCCTGAAACTGATGTAAATTTCTTGTTGGTTTTTGCAATTCTGCTTTGCTCTTACGGCGCTTATCTTGGGTTTGAAGCCTTGGGACGAAGTGCTGTGCTTTCAGCAGTATTGGTAGTGCCTGCACTTGTTTTTATTATGGCAACTCTTGTTAACAAGATTGATTTATTAAACCTTACTCCCGTGTTTTATAACGGGGTGACACCGGTTATTAAAACAGCAGTTGATTCTGTAGGGCAAACTGTTGAATACGCAATAATTGCAGTTTGTTTGCCCAAAGTTTCGGGTAATGTAAAAAAAGGTTTTTTTTGGTGGCTCTTCTTGCAAACACTTTTAATGGCAACAATGTTTTTCTTTGCCACGACGGTTATGGGTAATTTTACAGGCACACAACTTTTTCCCTTTCATACTCTCGCAAGCCTTGCCGAGTTCGCTATGTTTGACCGTCTTGATGCAATATTTACAAGTGTGTGGATTCTATGTGCATTTATCAAAGCAGGGCTTCTTATCTACCTTCAATCAGACATTTTGCACCGAGCATTTAAGAAGATACAAAGGAAATATTTTATTGTTGGAATCTGCACAATTACCATAATAACAAATCTGTTAATCGCAAGTGAATTCAAGCGTTTCTCATTTGTCGACAACTCAACATTTAAGATTATTATTACAGGAATAACTGCTTTTGCACTTCCATTATATATTTTGATTATAAAAAGAAAGGGGAGAAGAGAATGCGAAAATCAATCCTGATTTTTTTAGTTGTGATAGTTGCAATTTTCACCTTTAATGAAAAAGAAATCTATAAAAAAGATATAAGAAACCGACTTGTTATTCAGGGCATCGGCATAGATATAGAAAAAGATAATTCATATACTGTCACGTTGCAAACAATTGATACCAATGCACAATCTGCAACATCAGAAGACGGTGCATCTCAACCACCCATAAAAACTTATAAGATGACAGGAGATACAATTTACACCACAATCAAAAGTGTTACTGAAATTGAAGGCAAAGTGCCATTGTATTCACAAAACAGAATTATAGTTTTAGGCAAAAGCATAACCGAAGAGAAAATGGACGATGTTATTGATTTCTTTGTTCGTGATGTTGAAAATAGTGCATCAATTTATATTGCGGCGGCAAAAGACAGAGCCTCTGATATTCTTGAAGCAAAGAATGGCGAAGAATATGTGAGTGCAAGAAGCATTGAAATAGGAATTGGTGCAAATGAATATGACGCACGAATTTTTGGCACAGAGCTTTATGAGCTTATAAACCGATATAATTCAGGCTCAAAAGATTTTGCAATGCCGCTTTTAGATGTAACAGAAAAAGATGGCAAACAAAGCGTCGAGATAATTGGTACGGCGATTTTTAACAACACCCGTTATCGTGAATATATGTCAAAAGACGAAACGGTTTATCTGAATTTCTTGTCTGATAAGGTTTATAACACGGCAATTTCATTGGATAGAGATAATGGTGAAAAATTATCACTCAATGTGGTAGATTCAAAAACTTATCGCACATTAAAATTCGAAAACGGAAAACCCACATTTAAAATCAAAGTGAAAATCAGTGCAGATATTGCCGAAATCAGCGGTGGTGTTTCAAAAAAAATGACCAAGCAGGACATTGAAACAATAAAAACATCCGCCGAGCAATATATCGAAAAAGCTATTACACAGACACGAAAAAGACTGTATGAAGAATATGAGAGTGACGCTTGTGGTTTAGGCAGACTTCTATATATTTTCCAACCGTCTTTTTATAGAAGAAATGAAAAAAACATCGACTCCGTAATGCAAAATAGCATTTTTGAAGTCGATGTGGATTTGAAAATTCGTCGAATAGGACACGAATTTATTGAAATGGTTTAGTTTCTTGAATCACGTATAATCATATTGCAAAGGTCATCAAAGCTTATCGGACGGCTCAAATAATAACCCTGAACAATGTGACAACCTTGACCTTTCACATATTCATACTGCTCTTCGGTTTCGACACCTTCTGCAATAAGAGTCATACCAAGTTGCTTTGCCATTGTGATAATACACTCAATAATGTTTCTGCCACGTGGGTGAGCATAGTCATCAATAAAGGTCTTGTCAAGTTTCAAAAAATCAACAGGCAATGATTTAAGAAGCATCAATGAAGAATAACCTGTGCCAAAGTCATCCATAAGAATTTTGAAACCTGATTTGTGAAGTTTGCGAAGCATTTTTACGAAACTATTGTTGTTTTCAAACAATGTAGTTTCTGTAATTTCAAGTTGAATATGAGAAATATCTGCACCGGTTTCTTTAACGATTTCAAGATATTTTTCGGTGAATTTTGAGTCATAAAGTGACTGTTGTGACACATTGACAGAAATATCAACAGGCACTAATCCTTTTTCTTTCATTTTAGTTTGCATTATGCAAGCTTGTTCAAATGCAAATTTATCAAGTTCTTTAACAAGACCGCGTTCTTCTGCAAGGGGAACAAACTCAGCAGGAGAAACTGCTGTGCCATCTGCTTTGAACCAACGAATAAGAGTCTCTGCGCCACAAAGTTTGTCGTTTTCTGTGCTGAATTGTGGTTGGAATACAACAGACAATTCGCGGTTTTCAATAGCGTGAATAAGCTCATCTGCAAAAATCTTTTTCTGAGTGAGTTTCTTTTTAAGACTGTCATTATAGAAAGAAATGAGAGTGTCGCTATCACCCTTGACAAGTGATTTTGCCATAACAGCACTATTCTGCATCTGCTGAATATTTGTGTTTTTCTCTTCAATAAGATAAACGCCGATGCTCGGTGTGAGAATATAATCAGACATTATGCCGTTGTTTTGTATTGTGCATTTCTGACAGAATTCTTCAAGACGATTACGAAGTTCAGCTTCGTTATTATATTGCATATAAACTGCGAAACGGTCAGCGGCAATTCTTCCAACAAACTCATTGTCTCTTAAAATACTCTGCCATGTTTCGTGAACAAAATTGATTGTGCTGTTACCTTGTTCGTAACTGTAATAGTCGTTAATCAGTTTGAAATTATCAAGGTCCATAACAATATAAGCGGCCTTTTTGCCTTTTACAAGTTGCTTTTTAACATCAACACAGAACTTGGCATAAGATGCGCCACCTGTAAGACTGTCTTTATAGAGAATTTTATCAAAGTCTGCTTGCTTTCTTCTTTCGGCAGAAACAATAATATAAATAAGCATTGCAAAGAGCGAAATCAAGAAGAAACAGATAATAACAAGAATTGAAAGAACCATATTTCTACTTGCATTTACACTCATAGCAGGTACAACTGAGAATAAATACCAATTATTGAAATTAAGTGGAGCATAATAGAGATAGAACTGACTGCCCTGTGATGACATCAATACGCCTGACTCACCATTTTTCATATCTTCTTTAATGTCAACAATTCGTGAGCCTTGATATCTTTCGTCCATTGGCACAGCTTTGAAAACATTTTCGATATTTTGGTATTCTTTTTTGTGGTGTGTACTGATGATATTGTTGCCTTCTGAGTCAACAACATAGAAAAACTCGGTATTTTGGAAAGAGTCGGTTGCAAAATTTTGCTTGATTTCATCAACGGTAAAAGAGAAGAATAAAACTGAAGTGATTTGACCATCAGCATATAATGGATAATGCATAATAAACATTGCATCGCCGTCAATACTTTCATCCGTATTTATTCGGCAAACGGTGAGAGTGCCTTTTTCAACACATTCACTAAGGTGCTCTGTGTTGGTAAGAGTTGTACTTTTATTATCAGAAGTGTAACAAGTGCCATCTAAAAGAGCCACACCGAAACGTTTATATGCAATAGTTGATGGAATATCCGCAATACTTTTTACAGCAGCTTGAGGGTCATTTCTTAAATCTTCAGGAATGCTGTTAGCAACACTCACAACAAATGATGCTTGCTCTTGGAATTTAAAACCGATTGACTCGGCATTCTTTTTGGAAATCTCTTCAAGCATTGCTTGATTCTGAATATCCATAATCTTTGTCATAACCATTGGTGAAATAACAAGCACCACCAATGCAAGAAGACATAAAATACTCAAGAATATATATCGTTTAAACGGTTTTTTATATGGCTTTTTCTGTTTCATTTTCATTATCACCATCCATAAATTACCTAAAATTTACCTATTATAAATTATAACAATTAAAAAAACAAAAATAAATGGTAATAATCAATAAAAGATATAAAGAATTTAATGCACAATAACTAATTTGTCTGTTGAATTTGATTGACACAAAATTCTATTTGGTGTACTATTAAACTATATAATTATGCTTAAAAGGGGCGTAAAAAATGAACTTTAAAGAAAAATTTGACTATTGGTGCAGTTTTGATGAAGATACAAAAAAAGAGCTTCTCTCAATCACTGACGAAAAAGAAATCGAAGATAGATTTTATAAAGATTTAGAATTCGGCACAGGTGGACTTCGTGGCATTATGGGTGCAGGTCCAAACCGAATGAACAGATACACAATCGCAAAGGCAACAAAGGGCTATGCAGACTATCTCAAAAGCCGTTTCCAAGGTGAAATCAGCGTGGCAATAGCTTATGACTCACGAAACAATTCACAATATTTCTCACAAGTGGCTGCAGGTGTACTCGCTTCAAACGGAATTAAGGTTTACATATATGACACTCTTATGCCAACACCAGTTTTGTCATTCACTGCAAAGTATTTAGGCTGTAATGGTGGTATTGTGCTCACAGCAAGCCATAACCCCAAGGAATATAACGGATATAAAATCTACGACGAAAAAGGTTGCCAACTTGTTCCAAAATTCGCAAGTCAGGTAATAGATTTTGTAAATGCAATAACAGATTTAAAATCAGTTGACGTTATGGATTTTGATGCTGGTGTTAAGAGTGGCAAAATTACAGTAATCCGTGAAGAAGTTCTAGAAAAATTCCTTGACGAAGTAAAAAAACAGTCAATCTATGAAGAAAAATCAGACCTTAAAATTGTTTATACAGCCCTTCACGGCACAGGTAATATTCCTGTCAGAAAAGCACTTGAGGGTATGAATGTTTCAATAGTAAAGAGTCAGGAATTGCCTGACGGTAATTTCAGCACAGTTCGTTCACCAAACCCCGAAGAAAAAGATGCATTGACTATTGCTATTGAACAAGCAAAGACAGAAAAAGCAGATTTGGTATTGGGCACTGACCCTGACTGTGACCGTGTTGGCACAGCAGTTTTACATAATGGTGAATATGTGCTTATGACTGGTAACCAAATTGGTGCATTGCTTGTTGATTTTGTGCTTTCACATAGAAAAGACACACTCAACGAAAAATCAACACTTGTAAAAACAATCGTTACAAGTGAAGTTGGTGCAGATATCGCAAGAAGTTATGGTCTTAATATTGTTGATACTCTCACAGGCTTTAAATATATCGGTGACCAGATAGGCCGTTACGAAATCAATGGTGATAAAGAATTTGTTATCGGTTATGAAGAGTCTTATGGTTATCTTGTTGGCACACACGCTCGCGATAAGGATGCTGTAGTTTCATCAATGCTTATCTGTCAGATGGCGGCATACCATAAGAATAACGGCAGAACATTGGTTGATGCTCTTAACAATATATATGCAAAATTCGGCTTCTATCTTGATGCACTTGATACTTTCGTGCTTAAAGGTAAAGACGGTGCAGAGAAAATTCAGAGCATAATGACTGATATGCGTGAGAATGGTAATTCACTTTTTGATAACATCAAAAATGTGCTTGATTATTCAAAAGGAATTGACGATTTACCAAAAGAAAATGTGCTTAAATACATATTCACAGACGGCAGTTGGATAGCAATTCGTCCGTCAGGCACAGAGCCAAAACTTAAGGTTTATTATTCAATGTGTGGCGAAACAAAGACACAAGCAACTGAAAAACTTGAAAAAGTCCGTGCAATTCTTAAGAAGGTAATTGAGGAATAGTTATGGAAAGATATATCAATCTTATTATTAAACCTAAATTGCAGGGTGACGGCGGTGACATTGATTTCGTTTCTTATGAAGACGGAATTTTAACCGTGATTTTGCAGGGTGAATGTTCAAAATGCCTTATCGTTGACCGTTGTATCTCGTGGATTGAAAGCGAAATTATGCGCGATATGGGTGAAAGTGTAAAAATTGTAGCACAGAAGAAAAAACCTTTCTTCTGGGATAAGGATTAAAGGGGGACGCACAAAATGGCACATATTAAAGTTGTTAGAAGAAGTATGCGTCCTGAAGAATGGACAGATTTGCGCTTCGGTTGGCTTAAAAGATACATATATGACGAAAAATTCGAGATAGAAAACTTAAAAGTCCGTGATGCCCGTCAAGTTTCAGAAATGCAATATGATTATTATCCTGAGGGTTGGCGTAATCTTCGCAAAGGGGATATGTATTTCACTCCTGACGGTACAGCATTTTTTGATGCAGACGTGGTAATCCCTGAAAAACTTCGTGGCAAAGAGCTTTGGTTTTCACTTAAAACTGCTGCTGAAATTATCGTTAAAGTCAACGGTAAATATGTGGGTGGCGTTGACCCTAACCGCGACAGAATACTTTTGACACCTTATATTGATAGTGATTATCTTCACTTTGAAATGGAGGGATATAACCGTTCAAAGCCTGATGACGAGAGAAATCCTGAATCACTTTCTGTCCGTGGTTGCCGTCAGATTTTTGAAGGTGCTTATCTTGCAACAATCAACCATACAGTTCTTGATTTAGTTTATGACCTTGAACTTTTACTCGATATTGCAAAAAGCGACCTTTTCAATGAAGATTATCGAGCATTTTTAAATCGTGAAATCAACAATGCACTTAATCTCATTGACTTTGATGATTTGAGAAATGAAGATGTTGCAAGTGCAAAGAAATATGTTGACGATGTAATCTATGCTAATGACGATTACAAGGGCAATGGAGATGTGGCTTTAATTGCACACTCACACCTTGATATCGCATATTACTGGCGCAGAATTCATTCAGTACAGAAAAACCTTCGCACAATTCTCATTCAGTTGAGACTTATGGATAGATATCCTGATTTCAAATACACTCATACTCAAGCATATACATATGAAATACTTGAAAAGTATTATCCTGATGTGTTTGAAGAGCTGAAAGAGAAGATTGCAAGGGGACAATTTGAACCTGTTGGCGCTATGTATGTTGAACCTGACTGTAACATTCCAACAGCAGAGAGTTTGATTCGTCAATGTATGTATGGTCAGCATTATTTTCGTGAAAAATTTGGCAAGACCATCAATAACTGTTGGTTACCCGATGTTTTCGGCAACTCTTGGATTTTGCCACAGATTCTCAAAAAGAGTGGCGTTGACTATTTTGTATCCAACAAAATGTCAACTTGGAATGACACAAACCGTTTTCCACATAACAATTTTATCTGGAAAGGTATTGACGGTAGCGAAGTTTATGCTTGTGTGCCACCAACCCACTTTATAACTTGGAATATGCCATCGCAAATTCAAGAAAACTGGGAAGCATATCAGGATAAAAACCTTGGCGGACAAACTATGTCTATGTTTGGTTATGGTGACGGTGGCTCAGGGTGTACTGAAGAAATGATTGAGATTATGCATCGTTTCTCGAAACTCTCAATTATGCCAAAAACCGAGCATATAAGTGGTGCAGAATTTTTAGAGAAAAATCTCAAAGATAACGAAAATCTCGCTAAATGGGATGGTGAACTCTATCTCGAAATGCACCGTGGTACATTCACCACAAAATCAAAGATGAAGAGATATAATCGCAAGCTTGAATTCAAACTTCGTGAAGCAGAAGTGATTTCAACTCTTCGTCATTTAAGGGGCGCGGCTTATCCATATACAGAGCTTCGTGAAATCTATAAAAAATTACTTATAAATCAATTCCACGATATTTTACCGGGTAGCCATATCGCACCTGTTTATCGTGATGCAATGGATGATTATGAAGATATTGATGCTCGCCTTGATAAGATTATCGGCAAAGGTGAAAAGTATTTTAATTCTCTTAATTTTCCAAGAACTCATCTCACATTTATCAAAGACGAAAACGGCAAGAGTGTGCGTTTCGGCAAACAGGGCAATTGGGTAATCCCAAATCTTCCTGCACTCTCTTGTGGTGATATTCCTTGGCGCACTTATGCAGGTGAATGGGTTGAAATCGGCAAGAAAATCGTGACACAATTCTATGAAATCGAGTTTAATTATGACGGTAGCATCAAGTCGCTTTACGATAAGGAACTCGACCGTGAATGGACAAACGGTGATTTCAATAAACTCAAATTCTATAAAGATAACCCCGGTGTTTATGATGCTTGGGATATCTTGCCAAACTATAAAGACCGTGAAGTAGAAGTTAAGATTATTTCACCACTTAAAACTGTCGAAAAGAATTCAGAAGTTGCATCTTTTGAGTGTATTCTCGGCACAGAAAAGAGCACTTGGAAGCGTATTATCCGTGTGTTCCGTCAGTCAAGGGGTATCGAAGTAGAAAACATCGTTGACTGGAATGAAAAGCACGTGCTTGCAAAGGCACAGTTTGATTGTAATGTGCTCACAAGAAAAGCAATTTGCGACACAAGTGCAGGCTTTGTTGAAAGAGAAACTCACAGAAACACAACTTGGCAACAAGCAAGATTTGAAGTTTGCCATCACAAGTGGGTTGATATGGCAGAAACTGACGGCGGTATCGCTCTTATTAATGACTCGAAATATGGTGTGGGACTTTTAGAAAACTCAATGAGTCTGTCACTTCTTCGTGCAACAATTCGTCCTGATGTTACAAGTGATATTGGTCACCACGAATTCAGTTATATGATTTATCCGCACGGTGACGACTTTGTGAAAGCAGAAATCAATAATATAGCTTATGAGTATAATATTCCACTCACCAAAGCAGATTTGACTTGCGAAAATTCATTCGGTGAGCTTTATATGCAAGCAATGAAAATGAGTGAAAACGGCAAAATGATTGTAATTCGTCTTTCAGAGCAGAATGGTCGTCGTGGAAAAATCGAACTTGGTGGCAAGGTTAAACTTCTCAACTTCCTTGAAGACATTATCGATGAAACTGACACTATTTTATATAAACCATTTGAAATTGTAACAATTGGTATTGAAACTTAAATTAAAAACACCCGTTTATCTTCCAAAATTTTGGTAAAGATATAACGGGTGATTTTTTATGTTATCATTATGGTCTGCAACATCTGATATTCCATCATTTGACACTTTGAAAGGGGACGCTAAAACCGATGTTTTAATAATCGGTGGTGGTCTTGCCGGTATTCTCTGTGCCTATGAATTAAAAAACAGGGGAATAGATTGCCTTTTAGTCGAAGCCGACAAAATTTGCAGTGGAATCACTAAAAATACTACTGCAAAAATAACATCTCAACATGGCTTTATCTATGATAAAATTACTAAAAAATTCGGCATTGAAAATGCACAAAAATATCTTCAAGCCAATGAAAATGCCGTGAAAAAATATGCAAAACTCTGCAAAGACATTGAGTGTGATTTCCATGAAAAAGATAATATCGTCTATTGTACTGACAACTATAAAAAGGTTGAAAAAGAGTTAATAGCATTACAAAATATCGGTTATAAAACGCAGATTGAATATAAACTACCTGTGCCAATCGGTATAGCGGGTGCAATCCGTTTTAAAAATCAGGCTCAATTTAACCCTTTGAAATTTGTTTCACATATTGTTAAAGATTTGAATATTTATGAAAACACAAAGGTTATTGAAATCCGTGATAATGTTGCAATTACAAATAGGGGAAACATCAAAGCCGAAATTTTTGTTGTTGCAACACATTTTCCTTTTATGAATAAGCACGGCGCATATTTCGTGAAGATGTATCAACACAGGTCCTATGTAATTGCAATCGACCGTAACAATAACCTTGACGGAATGTATGTTGACGAGGCAAAAACGGGAATGTCTTTTCGCAATGCGAGGGATTTGCTATTAATTGGTGGCGGTGACCACCGCACAGGCAAACAGGGTGGCAGTTATAACGAATTGCGCCGTTTTGCAAAAACTTATTATCCCGAAAATCACGAGAAATATCATTGGGCAACTCAGGATTGTATGACTCTTGACAGCGTTGCTTATATTGGTGAATACTCAAAAAACACACCCAATGTTTATGTGGCGACAGGCTTTAATAAATGGGGAATGACCACATCAATGGTGGCTTCAGAAATTTTAAGTGACATAATCAGCGGAAAACAAAATGATTATGCCGACCTTTTCTCACCACAGAGAAGTATGTTGACACCACAGTTGCCACTCAATATCGGCGAGTCAGTTTTAGGGCTTATTGCACCGTCAACCAAACGTTGCCCACATTTGGGATGCGCACTTAAATGGAATTCTGCCGAGCGCACCTGGGATTGTCCTTGTCACGGGTCAAGATTTAGTGAAAAAGGTGAACTTATTGACAACCCCGCAACAGACGATTTGAAATAAAAAAGCCACCCAACTGGGTGGCTTTGATTTTGTTATTCACTTAAAAAATCTCGTTTCATAACACACTCTTCAAAGAATGAGTTTGCGGTGTCCATAACCGTTAAATCTTCTTTTGTGATGAGTGCATAATCGATTGATTGATAGATTTCATATGCTTCCTGACTATTTTCAGGTAACGAGCCAACTTTTGCAAAAATATCGTTGAGATATTGCTCGGCATCTTTTGCAAGATATACATTGTGATATTTGCTATCATAAAGAACAGTTCTTGCGTTTTGATTTTCGGCTATTCTGTGCTTCATTCCAACAGGACTGTTTTTTACATTGATGGTCATATCATTGCCACCGTGCATAACAAGTGTTGGGATTTGATTGCTAGAAATTGTTTCGCAAGAACGAAGAATACCGACTTTACCGAATTTCATAAGATTCACAATATCAAGGAACGGTGTCATAAAACGAATATTTGCCTTTGTTTTCATTTTCACCATATCAGCAAGTAATCTATTAAGAGAATGGAAAGGTGAGAATGCTACAATGCCTTTGATTTCAACATCGGGGGACAAAGCGGCAACATTACATACACTATATCCACCCCATGAATGTCCTAAAAGCAAGAGTGGTAACTCTTTAAGGTCGTCACGAGCCCCGACATATTTAATCGCGTGTTGCAAGTCGATAACACCCTGTGCGAAGCCTTTGAGCTTTTTGCCTTCTGACTCACAAGTACCCGTGTTGTCATAAGCCAAAACAAGATAACCTTTTTGTGCGAAATAGTTGATTTCTGTGGTATATGCAAGGTGTCCTGCGCCCATACCGTGTGAAAAAACTATAAGTGCTTTATATTTGTCAATCTTTGCGCCACTATAAAGAAATCCGTTAAGTGTTTGACCACTATCTGATTTGAAACTGATTGGGTGAGCGTTAAGATTATCAAAGTTTTTTGCTTTTAAATATTTAAGGTTTTCGTTACCCTCACATCTTTTATTAAGCCCTGCTGCGTCAAGCAATTTTGAGGCTAAAATAATGAGAATTGCAACAACTGCAAGTATTCCCAACAAAATGTAAAGCATAATATCCCTCCTTATAATTTAAAATATTTTATCATATTTTGTCGAATTTGTAAATATTCAGCTCAAAGTGTCACATTTGTGTTGTTTTTGCGACAAATGTGTGATAAAATAAACAAAATATATTTGCTAGCTTAAAGAGGTGTCTAAAATGAAACTCAGACAACTTAAAATTATCAGAAATCAAAACAAACTTACGCAACAACAGGTTGCAGATGTGTTGGGTATAAGTCGCTCTGCTTATTGTGGATATGAAACCGGCAGACGCTCGCCTGATATTGATACTTTGGTAAAGCTCAGTGATTTTTATGGTATTTCAGTTGAGAAATTTGTTGGTAAAATTCTCACAAAATATGTTTATGATGATGAATTTGTTGATTCTCAACCTGAAGCTTGCTATATGGCTCAGCTTTCAAAAGAAGAAACAGATTTGATTATAAACTTAAGACTTTCAAGTGACGAAACAAAGAAAGAAATTTTTGATTTAGCAAAGTCAAAGACCAACAGAAAATCAATATAAGGAAGACCTGTTATGAAATATAATTTTGAAAATATGACATCTTCTCTTGAAGATTATCTTGAGGCAGTTTTTGTGTTGTCTACAAAGATTGAGAATGTGCGTGTTACAGATATTGCCGAGTATTTAGGCGTGTCAAAACCAAGTGTCAACAGAGCTGTGAACACACTTACTCAGAATGGTTTTTTAGAGCATGAAACCTATGGTAGTATTAAAATTACACCAATGGGTGAAAGTTATGCTGCAAATGTGCTTCGTCGTCATAAACTCATTAAACAATTTTTAGTTGATACATTGGGTGTTGATGAAGAGAATGCAGAAAACGATGCTTGTAAAATGGAACACGTTATGAGTTCTGTGACAATAGATAAACTCTATGAGTATCTTGAAAGGCAGGGGTAAGCCGTGACGAAGATAGCAATAATCGGTGGTGGTGCGTCAGGACTTGCCTGTGCCATCGAACTTTTACATAATATAGAAAACAAAAACGATGTTGAAGTTACAATTCTTGAAAAATTGCCAAGAGTGGGCAAAAAGATTTTAGTAACTGGCAACGGAAGATGTAACCTTACAAATATGAATTCAGCTGTGTCGGGTTTTCGTGGAGATGCGGCTTTTTCACAGTATGCTTTGAGAGAATATACCCCTGAAAAGAATATTGAATTTTTCAATGAATTAGGTCTTTATACAAGAGAAGAAGATGAGGGTAGAGTTTACCCATTGTCAAATCAAGCAGCATCGGTTTTAGATGCTTTGCGCTTTGAATGTGAAAGACTGGGGATTAAAACAATTTGTGATTACAGAGCAGTGCATCTTAAAACTATCGATACAGGTGTAACTAAAAAAATCGTTATAAATAATCGTGACAGATTTGATTTTGTTGTGGTTGCCTGTGGTGGAAAGGCTGCAAAAGTGCACGGTACAGATGGTGACGGATATGATATGCTCAAAATGTTTGGGCATACTATTATTTCGCCTGCACCTGCTTTGGTTTCACTCAACTGTGATGAATTTACAAAAGCGCTTAAAGGTGTGCGCTCAATTTGTAAAATGGATTTAGTAATTGACGGCAAAAAAGAACTTGAAAACTATGGCGAAGTGCAGTTCACAGATTATGGATTGTCAGGTATTCCAATTATGCAGCTTTCTCGTTTTGTGTCTGTTTCGCCATCAAATAATATTAAAATAATTCTTGATGTAACACCTGATTTCACAAAAGAACAGATTTGGGAATATCTCGTTTCTCGTCGCAATATTGATACAGGACTTTGCGAAAACCTTTTAAGTGGAATTATGAATAAGCAACTATGTATCACTTTGCTTAAAGAATGTCAGGTTGCAGTTAACAAGAGAGTTAATACTCTCACAGATGATGAACTTGCAAGAATTGCAAAAATCATCAAGAATTGGGAGATTAAAATTAAAAACTCAAGAAGCTTTGATTATGCTCAGGTCACAGCAGGTGGCGTTGATTGTAAAGAATTCAATGACGAAACAATGGAATCAAGATTTGTTAAAAACTTATTCTGTTGTGGCGAAGTTTTTAATGTTGACGGCGACTGTGGTGGCTATAACTTGCAATGGGCTTGGTCAAGTGGTCGTCTTGTAGGTAAGATTATTGGTGAAAGGATAAACAATGCTCAGAATTAGCGAAATAAAATTAAGCCTTGACAGCGAATTTTCTGACATTGAAAATGCCGTTGCCAAAACGCTTAAAATAAATAAAAACAGAATTTTAAAGACAGAAATATTCAAAATAAGTATAGATTGTCGAAAAGACAGCGTACATTTTGTTTATACGGCGGATGTGACAGTTGATGGTGATGAAGATAAAATTCTCACAAATATCAATAATTCAAAAGTCATAAAATGCGAAAAATATTCATATAAAATTCCGCAGTCAAACAGAAAAAGCACATTGCCACCCGTTATTGCAGGATTTGGCCCTGCTGGTATGTTTGCGGGTCTTATTCTTGCGAGAAGTGGACACAAACCTATAATCATTGAGCGTGGTCGTGATGTCGACTCTCGTACAAATGATGTAAATAATTTCTGGACTAATCGAATTTTAGACGAAAAATCAAATATACAATATGGTGAAGGTGGCGCAGGCACATTCTCTGACGGCAAACTCACAACGGGCATTAAAGATAGCCGTTGCCGTTTCGTTTTCGAAGAGTTTGTAAACCACGGTGCACCCGAAGATATTTTAGTGAATGCAAAACCGCATATCGGTACAGATAAACTGAAAACAACAGTTAAAGCCATTCGTGAAGAGATTATTTCTCTTGGTGGTCAGGTATTTTTTGAAACACAACTTACGGGTATTATTGTTGCAAATAATTTTATTCACGGAATAACCGTAACTGATAAAAACGGCAAAGAAACCGACATTGAAACTGATGCACTCATTCTCTCAATCGGTCACTCGGCAAGAGATACAATAGAGATGCTCTATAACAAGGGCGTTACTATGATGCAAAAACCATTTTCTATCGGTGCTAGAATTGAACATCCGCAAGAAATGATTAATTCAATTCAATTCGGCGAATTTAAAAATCATCCCAAACTTCCTGCGGCTGACTATAAACTTGCTTGTCATCCGCCACACGGCAGAGGTGCTTATACATTCTGTATGTGCCCAGGTGGTACGGTTGTTTGTGCGTCATCTCAAAAGGGTGGCGTTGTCACAAACGGAATGAGTGAGTATGCACGAGACAAAGAGAATGCAAACTCCGCTATTTTAGTTGGTGTCAATCCTGAAAATTTTCCAAGTGAGCATGTGCTTGCAGGATTTCAGCTTCAAAAAGAAATTGAAGAAAAAGCATTCAATATGGGTGGTGGAGATTACACAGCACCTGCAACTTTGGTTGGGGATTTCTTAAAAGGACAAAAATCCACAAAGTTAGGCGCAGTTAAACCATCATTCCCAACGGGTGTAACAATGAGTGACATTGGCACATTGTTACCTGAAAAGGTCGTTAATAATATGCGCCATGCTTTGACAGAATGGGATAAAAAAATCAAAGGCTTTGCAATGGATGAAGCAGTACTCACAGCACCAGAAACGAGAAGCTCATCACCTGTGAGAATCATACGTGACGAGTTTTATCAGACCAATGTGCGTGGGCTTTATCCCTGTGGTGAAGGCGCAGGCTATGCAGGGGGAATTGTCTCCGCTGCCGTTGACGGTATTAAATGCGCCGAGATGGTGTTGTCTGACGAAACATAATGTTACAAAAATGTAATTTGACAAAGCAGAAAACTCTTTGATATATTATATATAGACTAAAAAAGGAGATGATATTGTGAACATTGATAATCTTTGTATGAGTTGTATGAATGAACTCTACGGTGAGAAGCAATGTCCAAAATGTGGATATTATGTTGACTCTCCACAAATTTCACCTTATCTTCCGTTAAAAACTCCCGTTGGAGATAAATACATAATAGGTAAAGTGCTTTCTTCAAATAGTGAAGGCGTTACATATATGGCATACGATGTCGAGCGCAAAACTCCCGTTGTAATCCGTGAATTTTTACCTGAAAAGTTTGTTGACAGAAATATGAATTCAACAGAAGTTGCAATAAAGAATGAGTGGAAGGATTTGTATTATGCTTATCTTCGCAAATTTTTAGGGTTATGGCGCAGTCTTGCTCGTGTGCGTGGACTTTCAGCGCTTGTTCCTGTAATTGACATAATTGAAGAGAATAACACAGCTTATGCGATTAGTGAATATGTTGAAAGTATCTCACTCCGCGAATTTTTGCTCAGAAGCCAGACGGGTTATCTTAATTGGGAAAAAGCAAAAGTTCTCTTTATGCCGGTGCTCTCAACATTGTCAACGCTTCATAAGGCAGGAATTTATCACTATGGTATAAATCCCGACAACCTTATGATTGGCCACGATGGTAAACTTCGTCTCAACGGATTTTCAATTAGTGATGCAAGACTTGAAGGAACAGAGTTTTCGCCTGAACAGTTTGAAGGTTATACACCTATTGAACAGTATTCATATAATTATACAGAAGGCGCTTGGTCAGATGTTTATGGGTTCAGTGCAGTGCTTTACAGAGCATTGGTGGGCAGTGTTCCGCAAGATGCTGTTTCTCGTTCAATGAATGACCAACTTATCATTCCTGCAAGATATGCAGAGATTATTCCTGTTTATGTTATAAATGCTCTGATGAACGGATTGCAGGTTAACCCTGAAGATAGAACACAGGATATTGAAGCTCTTCGTGAAGAACTTTCAGCAACACCGGGCAATGTGGTTTCATCTTTTTCAGGTGTGAATGTTCCAGAACGAGAAGAACGACCAACACCACCTGTTCAACCAGTTGAAGAAGATGACAAGAGCACAATTATCAGAACAATTTTAATTGTTTCTCTTATTGTTGTGGGTGTAGGTCTTATTTTCTTTGGTGCATATTTAGGCTATGACCATTTTATTAAGAATAAAGAAGAGCAAACAACTGAAGCACCAGTTGTGGCAATGATTGAAGTTCCAAATTTTGTGAATTCTTCATATGATATGGTGGCACAAAATCCTGTTCAGAATTCAAGATTTAAAATCAATTCAGTTCTTGAATATAGTGACGAAGTTGAAAAGGGATATATCATCTCTCAAAGTCTTGAAGCAGGAACATCTGTTGAGACAGGTAGTGAGATTACATTTGTTGTCAGCAAGGGTCGGGAATTTGTTACAATTCCACCTGTTAAAGATACAAATATTGATTATGCTAAACAAACTTTAGAAGAAGCAGGGTTTGTGGTAAATATAATCACAAAAGAGAATAATGGTGATTATACAGAAGGCAATGTTGCAGAGATTACTCCAGCAGAAGGCACAAGCAAAACAAAGGGAACAGATGTATTTGTTCAGGTTTGGGGTGCTCCACCAAGCACAGAACCTGATACAGAAACAACTACAGAGAGAAACCCATTTTATAATCCATTCTTCTAAAAAAATAAGGGATACAAAAATGGGCACGCCCCATAAGGATGTTTTTTTAGAGATACGGTGTAACCCCGTTTGGGGTTGCACCGTTTTTCTCTTTGTTAAGCTA
>CALEJD010000034.1 GCA_937898195.1 uncultured Clostridia bacterium
ATACCGTTATAGAGTATGAGAAGCAGGAAGGGTATAAGAATGCAGATTATGTAACCGGGAGTTGACTTTACAAAGGCAAAGAAGTTGCCGACGGCGGGCATTTGTCCGGTATATTTACCGAGCACGTACTCCGGCTCAACGGTAGCCTCATCGTTAGTATCGGAGTTAGTACCGTAGGTAACGTAGCCCTCGAACTTTCCCGTCTCCTTGTTGTACTGACGCTCGCGAATCATGTGCGTTACGGTCTCGCCGTAGCTCACGCTGTTCATCGAGAGGAAGGAGATTATATCTCCCGCCTGGAGCTCGTATTTTTCCCTGTCACTCAGCGACTGTGCGATAATAATATCTCCGGCGCTGAAGTGAACGTCCAAATGTGCATTCTTGTCAGACGGACTCATTGAGTCGGTCTTTACAATGTAAAATCTAAAACCAAAGGCGTCAGCTTTTGGTTTTATTTGTCTACAAAAAATTATTGACAAATTTACGGTTTTGTGTTATCATAATACTGTTAAAAATAATTATATATTCCTCAATAGCTCAGTCGGTAGAGCATGCGGCTGTTAACCGCAGGGTCGTTGGTTCGAGTCCAACTGGGGGAGCCAGGAAAAAAGCACTTCTTCGGAAGTGCTTTTTTCAATGAAATAAATCCTTGCGGATTTGTGAAATATCCTTTGGATATGAAATAGCTGACGCTATGAAATACGCTGCGGCGTATGAAGGATTTATTTTATTTCACATTTTGTCTTACGACAAAATATTTCATAACCGTAAGATTTTTTCATATTGCATAGCAATATTTCATTTAATATGTTATACTTTTTATGGTGATTAAAATGAAAGAAAATAAACTTGTAGATTTATCAATGGATTTTGCAGTTAAAATAATGAAAACCTGCGAGCATATTAAAGGGCATTATTCAACTAATAATCAACTAGAGCGTTCCGGAACAAGTATTGGTGCAAATATCCGTGAAGCTAATTATGCACAAGGTAAAAAAGACTTTGTTTCGAAACTTCAGATAGCTTTGAAAGAATGTTATGAAACTGAATATTGGATTGAATTATTTGTCAAAGCTGATGTTTTAGATAGAGATGTTGCTAAAGATTTATACAATCAATGTGGAACAATAAGACGATTACTGATAGCTTCAATAAATACCGCAAAAGATAATATGAAATAACCTGAAAAGCAGTAGTTTGATTTTTGTTACATAAACTCAAAATAATGGCACTTCTTCGGAAGTGCTTTTTGTTTTGCTTTCTTCAATTAGATTTAAGCCAATGGCCTTGTGTAGTGCTGACCCATTCGGCTGTTAACTGGTTTATAAATTTGACCGTTCAGTGAACGAATAGTCAAATTTATAAACGGGAAGAAACACAGAGTTTTGCGACCGCTACAAGGGAAGCAAGGCGACAATGTTTCTGACCGAATGGGTCGTTTTCATAATATTTCTAGTTAATTCTTGTTGTTTTTCAATTTCTACTTTAATTCTACATGGTTTTTATTGCTATTTGTGGCATTTTTGATATAATCTTTTCGAGGTGGTTATGTGAACAACTACAAATTTGGCAACTATATCTGTAAATTAAGAGAAGAACACAATATGACGCAAGCAGACCTTGCGAGAATGCTTGATGTTTCTGATAAAGCAGTATCTAAATGGGAAAATGGTCAGGCTTTTCCAAGAATTGATACTTTTGAAAAACTAGCTTCTGTACTGAATACAACAGTTGAAGATATTTTTTCTGCAAGCAAAGACGGTGTGACAAGGGTTTGTATTCAAAACAACTTTTGTGATATTATGCAAATTGACATAAATGGACAGTTGCATTTTATAAGATTTGATGAGTGCAAATGGATTGAATATACGGACAATACTTTAATTGCAAAAATTACGGGTGAAATGTTAAGCGATAACACTTATTCAGGCTTTGATGAATTGGCAAAAGACACCGAAATCGGTTTGAAAGACCGCATAATGCTTAAATTTTCGAAAAAAGCATTTAAAGAAATTGAAACTTTGGTGTTACAAGCAGATTGTATTTATAAAATTACTAATGTTATGCCAGAAACATTAATCAATATAGAGCTTGACTGCTTTGATTTGGGTGATAAAGCATTAACTGATTGGGAATTTTTAATTTCATATCCTAAAGTTATTTGCGGAGAGGGTACAGATATTGAGCTTCTTAATGCAAAGGGCAAAAATAGTAAAGAAATAATAAAGAAATATAAGAAGTTAGGTTTGTGGGCAGATTTGGGACTTGGCTTTTTAGAAATGCTTCTTGCATATCCACTACGAGGACTTTATTTCAAGCATTTATGTAAACCTCGCGTACTCAAAAAGAATATTCTTAATGCTGAACAGCATAAAACAAAAACAGAAAAACGCAATAGTGGTAAAAAATTAGGTTGTTTAAGTGGTTGTTTAGTAACCTTTATATTAATCATAGTTGGTACGTTAGCTTGTTTCTTTATGGAAAGCGTATTTTTTGTTGACACAAATCAGCCATATTTGCTATCAATGGATTACTCTACTATTACATATTATGATGATATTTATGTAAGGATTGACAATTTGCCAGAAAATGCTTATCCGGTTGAGTTTTTTGGCGCTACTGTTTGGGAAGGAGTAAGAAGCGATGGACTTTCAAATTGGGACCAAGCGTGTGAAGATAAAAAGGTACAGCTTTTTGAAGATGATGCGGGTAATCAATATCTTTGGCTTGTAGAAAATTACACGGATTCAAGTGTGTTTCTTGAAGATAAAGATTACGATGATTTTGACGAGCATTACGTATATATGTTTGAAAATGATGAATAAAGCAAAACCTATCCAATATGGATAGGTTTTTTGCCTATAGCACGTAAATCACCATTTCCAACATCTTTATATGTGCACAAACTTTCCCAACTTGACTAGAATAAAATGTTTTGTTAAAATGGATTTATAATTAACAGCAACAAAAGGGAGTGCTATAATGGGCTTTTTAGCAGGTAAAACAGCTATTATTACCGGAGCAGGATTTGCTGCTTTATCCGATGGAAGATGTGGTTCTATCGGATATGGTATTGCTACTGCTTATGCAAAAGAAGGTGCAAACCTTGTAATTACTGGAAGAAATGTTGCAAAACTCCAGAAGGCAAAAGAAGAGTTAGAAAAACTTTATGGAATAAAGGTTTTAATTTTCTCTGCGGATATTTCTGCAGGTGCAGACAACGAAGCAACAGCCAAGTCAGTTGTTGATGCAACTATTGCTGAATTTGGAAGAATTGATGTGCTTATCAATAATGCACAGGCATCTGCTTCGGGCGTTACAATTCAGGACCATACAACCGAACAGTTCGATTTAGCGCTTTATTCAGGACTTTATGCCACATTCTATTATATGAAAGCTTGCTATCCTTATTTGAAAGAAACAAAGGGAAGTATCATTAATTTTGCATCTGGTGCAGGATTGTTTGGCAACTACGGACAATGTGCATATGCTGCTGCAAAAGAGGGGATTCGCGGACTTTCAAGAGTTGCTGCTACCGAATGGGCAGGAGATGGAATAAACACAAATATAGTGTGTCCTCTTGCTTGGACAGCTCAACTTGAAAACTTTGAAAAAACATATCCTGATGCCTTTAAGGCTAATGTAAAAATGCCACCGGCTGGTCATTTCGGTGACCCTGAAACAGAAATTGGACGAGTTTGTGTGCAGTTAGCATCTCCTGATTTCAAATATATGAATGGTGAAACAGTTACTCTTGAAGGTGGCATGGGACTTCGCCCATAATATGTATTCACAAAACAGAATATATCTTCACAGAAACTCTTGATTTTCAAGGGTTTCTTTTATTATGATACGAAAAGTATCACGTTTGTTACCGTAAAATTCTTTATATTTTCTATCTTTTCTGTTAATTTGTAATTATTATATTGCAAATAGAAAGGATATAAAAAATATGAAAACAAGCGGAAAGAAAACTTTAATTACAGGCACAATTTTAATTTTTGTTTTTGCTATATGGACAATGCTTATACAAATATTAGATGTGCAAGCGGTTGGAATAAACCATACAAACTTAGGCTTTGCAACATTTAACACTTGGTTTCACTCATTGACGGGTGTAAATATGACACTTTATACTATTACTGACTGGTTGGGACTTGTGCCTTTATTTGTAGGTATGTGTTTTGCAGTTCTTGGACTTGTTCAGTTGATAAAGCGGAAAAACTTATTAAAAGTTGACTTTGATATTATCATTTTAGGCGTATATTATGTTATAGTAGTGTTGTTCTATCTTATTTTTGAGATGATTCCAATAAATTACAGACCAATTCTTATAAATGGGTTTGCAGAAGTATCTTATCCATCGTCAACAACATTGCTTGTGTTGGGTGTTATGCCAACATTAGTTTTTCAGGCTAATAGAAGAATAAATAGTGATAAAATTAAAAAGATAATACGTGCTATTACAATTTCGTTTTCTGTATTTATGGTCGTTGGAAGACTTGTTTCAGGTGTACATTGGATAACTGATATTGTTGGCTCAATTCTTTTGAGTATGGGATTGTTTTATGTTTATAAGGGGGTTGCGTTATGGAATTCAATGAAAAGTTACAAGAATTAAGAAAGAAAAAGGGACTCACACAAGAAGAACTAGCAGAAGCTTTATATGTATCTCGTACTGCAATTTCAAAATGGGAGTCAGGTAGGGGATATCCTAGTATAGACTCGTTAAAGGATATATCAAAATTCTTTTCAGTATCAATCGACGATTTGCTATCGGGTGAAAAACTCTTGTCGCTTGCTGAAAGAGAAAACAAGTCAAATATAAGAAATATGTGTGATTTATTGTTTGGAATTGTTGATTTATTTGCAGTAATTCTTGTTGTTCTGCCTTTATATCCAAACACCATAGACGGCTTTGTTTATTCTGTGAACTTATTAAATTATATACAAGTGTCAGAATTTAACAAGCTGGTTTATTGGATTATATTTATTTTGCTTATGATTATCGGGATTTTAAAAGTGATAATCACAAGAATAAAAGCAGAAAAGAGCAATAAAATTCTCATAGAAGTGTCGATAGCAATCAGCATTTTGACGGTGTTGTTTCTTGCTATTACAAGAGAAGCATATGCTGTGGTTGTAGCGTTTTTATTGTTGCTTGTAAAAGGAATATTGCTTTTGAAATATGTAAAAAACAGCAAATAAAGTGGATAAATCCTAATTTGTCAAATTCGTTATTTGCGAATCATTGAATTTTGCATTGCTTTATGATAAACTTTTCTTGGGTGATTTGAATGGATAAAAAAGTTTATATTCGTGGCAAGTTGGGTCAATATTGGTATAATTTTACTGAAGCACTTGTGTATGCTCTTACTGTGCGTCCTTGTCCTGAAAACTTAGATTATAAAATTCAAATCTATGATGAGGGAAAACAGAATAAAATCTATACATATTGTCGCAAAGATTTAAAGAGTGAGAAAAAGCCACTTTTTATTTATATTCACGGTGGTGGTTGGGTTTCAGGTATTACACCAATGCGAAACCGATATATTGCAAATTGGGCAGAAAAAGGATTTTTTACTGCTTCAATTGGTTATACTTGGGCACCTGATAAGGTTTATCCGGCTCAGCTTTTTGAAGTTTTTAAGGCACTTGACCAAATTTTAGATACGGCGGAAGAGAAAAACTTTGACCCCCAGAACATTGTAATCGCAGGGGAGAGTGCAGGGGGATATTATATCTCTTATGTGGCAAATTGTTTTAATGATAAATCTGTTCTTGATGGTCTTGGTATTGACTTCAAACACTTTGGCAAGGCGAAAATCAAAGCGCTTGTATCAATTTGTGGTTGCTATGATTTACAAAGATTAACTAATCCAGATAAAGAACAATCAGAATTTCCAGATATGAAAATGATGGTACCTACATTCATAGGTAAAAATCTTGAAGACACAAGAGCATATCTCAAAACTGACGATGCAAAATATTGCTCACCAAAGTTTAGTGATAAATTCCCACCAACCTATGCTGTTTGGTCAACAAATGATAAATTGAGATTTGAAACATTTGATTTGTGCGCAGAGTTAGATAAACTTGGCGTTCCCAATAAACAGTTTAAAGCAGACGGAATAATCGGTAACCACGCGTGGGCAATTATGCCAATATTCAAAAAGAGCAGAATTTGTTTTGAAGATGCTTATGAGTTTGTTAAAAAGTATATAAAATAAACAAAAAGAGTGATAAAAATCACTCTTTATTTTTTCGGCAAAACTTACAAATAGTTATTGACTACGTTGTATAAAAGTGCTAATATTTTATCCGTCATAAAATGATAATGCGGATGTGAAAATATGAAGAATTTTTATCTTAAACCAAAACTTTTTTCAGTTATTAAAAATTACAATAAAGACCAATTTGTCAAAGACGTTATTGCAGGTGTAATAGTTGCAATTATCGCTTTACCATTATCAATCGCATTGGCGTTGGCTTCGGGCGTTGAGCCTGCTTGTGGTGTTTATACCGCTATTTTTGCGGGCTTTATGGTATCTTTTCTTGGCGGTAGCCGAGTTCAGATTGCAGGTCCTACAGCCGCTTTTGCTACAGTTGTTGCAGGTGTTGTGGCAACTCAAGGAATGGAAGGGCTTATTATTGCAACAATCCTTGCGGGTATCTTTCTTATTTTAATGGGTGTGTTCAAATTAGGCGCACTTATTAAATTCATTCCATACACAATTACAACAGGATTCACAGCGGGTATTGCAGTAACGATTTTTATCGGTCAAATTAAAGATTTTCTCGGACTTCAATATGCAAACAGCATTAAGCCTATTGAAACTATTGAAAAAATTGAAGCGAATATTCATGCAATAGGCACATTCAGTTGGCAAGCGCTTTTGGTTGGTGCGGTATCTCTTGCAATTCTTATTATTTATCCTAAATTTGAGAAAAAAGTTCCACCATCACTTATTGCGGTTGTTGTTGGTGCGCTTATGGTGAAGTTTATCCCCGGTCTTGATGGTGGCGTTTTCACAATCGGTGACCTTTATACAATTCCATCAGGATTCCCACAGTTTGCATTGACTGATATGGAGTTCAATTTCAGCAAAGTTTCTGCAGTTTTACCTGATGCGTTCACTATTGCAATTCTTGCAGCTATTGAATCACTTCTCTCTTGTGTTGTTGCGGATAGTATGGTGCACTCACGTCACAATTCAAACGCAGAATTGGTGGCGCAGGGTGTGGGTAATATTGCATCCGTATTGTTTGGCGGAATTCCCGCAACAGGCGCTATTGCAAGAACAGCGGCAAACGCTAAAAATGGCGGCAGAACTCCCGTTGCAGGTATGGTGCATGCAGTAGTTCTTTTGCTTGTATTATTATTCCTTATGCCACTTGCAGGGCTTATTCCAATGCCAACAATTGCGGCAATTCTCTTTATGGTTGCTTATAATATGAGTGAATGGAAAAAGTTTGTGCACATTCTTAAAGCTGCACCTAAAAATGATATTATCGTTATGGTAATCACATTTGGTCTTACCGTTGTTTTTGACCTTGTAATCGCTATTGAAGTTGGTATGGTTCTCGCTGCAATGTTGTTCATGAAACGAATGAGCGAAGAAACTGCTGTTACAGGTTGGAAATATGTTGATGCTGAAAATGATAAGGATAGTCTTGATATGAAGATTGTTCCTAAAAATGTTCGTGTTTATGAAATCAGCGGACCGCTTTTCTTTGGTGCAGCAGATAAAATTCTTGATATTACTCTTAAAGAATATACTCATTGTCTTGTGTTGCGAATGAGAGGCGTTTCTGCAATCGATGCAACTGCAATGAATTCACTTGAAATGCTTTATAAAAAATGTCAAAGCAAGGGTGTGGCACTTGTGCTTTCTCATGTTAACGAGCAACCTTTACACGCTATGCAGAAATCAGGATTTTATGATGCAGTTGGTGCAGAAAATTTCTGCTCACATATTGACGAAGCACTTAAACGTGCAGAAGAGATTAAATAAAACATTCAAACCGTCCAATAGGACGGTTTTTCTTCTTTAATCTGGTAATACTAATGTTAACCAAATTTAAAGGAGTGTTTTTATGGTTGAACAAGATACAATCAAATTGCTTCGTGAGTGCGACGCAGGTATTAAAATGGGTGTTTCGTCCATTGATGATGTGTTGGATTATGTTAAATCTGACCGACTCAAAAAAGACCTTGAAGACTGCAAAGAAGAGCATAAAAAACTTGATAAAGAGTTGCAAGAACTTCTCGACCGTTATCGTGATGACGGCAAAGAGCCAAACCCAATGGCAAAGGGTATGTCTTGGATGAAAACAAATATGAAACTTGTTATGAATGAGTCGGACCATACTATCGCAGACTTGATTACCGAAGGTTGCAACATGGGTGTGAAATCTCTCAATAAATATCTCAATCAATATGTAGCAGCGGACGAAAAATCAAAGGATATCTGCAAAAGGCTTATTAATCTTGAAGAAGATTTGACGATTCAGATGCGACAATTTTTATAATTGAATTTTATGGGGACGGGGTATATCTCGTCCCTGTTTTTATTGACTTTTAGCACCTAATTTGATATATTTGAATAGGTGATATTATGATTTTTGATACTTTAAAAAATATAGATAATTATAAGGGATTGGGTAGGGTTTATACGGCACTACAATTCCTTGCAAATACTGATTTTAACACTGTGGAATTGGGCAGATATGAACTCGATGGGGACAATATTTTCTACATGGTGCAGTCCTATGACACAGACCCTCAAAAGACCATATCCGAAGCGCACAAAAAGTACATAGATATTCAGTTTATGGTGAGTGGTGAAGAGTTAATCGGCGTTGCACCAATGGGATATAACGAGAAAGAAACACAGGCAATCCCCGAAAACGACGTGTGGTTTTATGAGTGCAAAACTGAACGGGTAACACTTATAGAAAACAGTTTTATGGTGCTTTATCCCAATGATTTGCATTGCCCTGGCGTGGCAACCAACAATAAACCTATGACTTGTAAAAAAGTTGTAGTAAAGGTGAAGATATAATTATGTTAAACGAAATTTATTCAAAAAAGATAACTGAATTAAGAGAAAAGAACAATATGTCAACAAGCGGACTTGCTGACAGAGTGAATACAGACGAACAAACTGTGCTCTCTTGGGAAAATGGTGAGAGTGTTCCGTCAGCAGAAAGCTTTTATAAAATGGCAAAGGTTTTCGGCGTTTCAATGGACGTTTTCTTTGAGAGTGAAGAAGAAAAGAAAAGCGTCGAAAAGCTTAACGGTATGGAATCACTAAATCAGCTTTATCGAATTGGTTGTGGCCCATCAAGTTCACATACGATGGGACCTGAAAAGGCATGTATTCTCTTTAAAGAAAAAAATAAAGATGCAGATAAATTCAAGGCGATTTTATATGGTTCACTTGCAAAAACTGGCAAGGGACACTGCACGGATTCTGTTATTATAAACACATTAGCACCAATTCCTTGTGAAGTAGAGTTCGACTATCTCAAAAATGATATTGAGCATCCAAACACAATGGATTTATATGCTTTCAAAGACGGTGAACAGGTTGATTTTATCCGTGTGTTCAGCGTTGGTGGTGGTCGAATCGAGTTCGAGGGTAGCAAATCTGCTACAGAACCGATTGCTTATAATTTGAGCACTTTCAAAGACATCAAAGCATATTGCAAAGAGAAAAAATATCGCTTGTGGCAATATGTTGACGAAGTCGAAGGTGAATATATCTGGGATTATCTTGCAACCGTATGGAAGACTATGAAAGATGCCGTTGAGCGTGGAATTGAAGACGAGGGCATTCTCCCAGGTGGTCTTGAAGTACAGAAAAAAGCAAAATATCTTTATAATATGGAGCATATCGGTGAGAGTGCAGAAACCCGTGAAAACCGAGAAGTTTGTTCATATGCTTTTGCAGTCAGCGAACAGAATGCATCGGGTAACAGAATTGTTACTGCGCCAACTTGTGGTGCGTCGGGCGTTGTGCCAGCAGTACTTTATTATATGCAGTTAAAACACGGCTACACAGACCGTGACATTTTGAAAGCACTTGCAACAGCTGGTCTTATCGGTAATCTTGTAAAAACAAATGCATCAATTTCAGGTGCAGAATGTGGTTGTCAGGCAGAGGTTGGCACAGCATGTGCTATGGCTGCTGCAGCTCTCGGTGAACTTTTCGGTCTTAAAAGGGGTAAGATTGAATATGCAGCCGAAATTGCAATCGAACACCATTTGGGACTCACTTGCGACCCAATTTGTGGACTTGTGCAAATCCCTTGTATTGAGAGAAATGCCGTTGCGGCGATGAGAGCAATCAATGCGGTTAACCTTGCAAGTTTCCTGAGTGAAACGAGAAAAATTTCACTTGATAATGTAATTGAAACAATGAAGAAAACAGGCCTTGATATTCACGCAGCATATCGTGAAACCAGTGAAGGCGGACTTGCAACACTTGAAATATAAATGCAAAATTCAAAACGCAAAATGCAGAATTGAAGGAGAGTGAAGTTCACTCTCCTTTTTGTAATACATAACAAAATTGAATTTGTCGAACCCCTCAGTCACCTTACGGTGACAGCTCCCCATCAAGTGGGGAGCCTAATATAGCCTTCCCCCACTGAGGGGAAGGTGGCACGAGCAAAGCGAGTGACGGAAGGGGGGAAGAGTTAGACAAACCCTAATTTGTCGAACAAAAAAAGCCACTCAATCGAGTGGCTTAATTTTTATGTATTCAGCAATATTTCTTTGTGATTTCAAGCATTTCGTCCATTTTCTTTTCCATATCTGCAACAAGTGCAAATTGTGTACGAGCACGAACTAAATTGTGGTCTGCATAGTCTGTGTGGAAATAAATATCTCCATTGAGATAATCTGCAAGAAAACGGATTCCGCATTCATAAGTCATAAGTTTTGCACCGAATGGCAAAAGCTCTTTTTCAAGGTCTGTGAGTGCATCTTTTGCACTACTTAAATAACCTTTTACATAAGCTTCATAAAGTTCAAGGTCAAGTGAAACTTTTGAAACATCTTTTTCGTCTTCAGCAGCTGTGTTAGCACCGAAACGGATACTATCACCAAAGTCATAAAGTGAAAGCCCTGGCATAACAGTATCAAGGTCAATAATGCAAATACCCTTATTTGTTTCATTGTCAAAAAGAATGTTGTTGAGCTTTGTATCGTTGTGTGTAACTCGAAGTGGCAATTTGCCTTCTGCGATTAAATCAACGAGAATATGTGTATCTTTTTCTCTTGCGATTGCAAACGCAACTTCTTCTTTAACATTATCTAATCTGCCTGATTTGTTTTCTTGGACTGCTTTTTTAAAATCTGCAAAACGAGAAACTGTGTTATGAAAATTTGGAATTGTTTCAACAAGTGAACTGCTGTCATAATCTGCTAAAAGATTTTGGAATTCACCAAAAGCCACACCTGCGTTATAGAAATCGTTTGAGTTTTCAATAGCATTGCAAGTGTAAACATCATCAATGAATTCATAAACACGCCAACAACTGTTGTCTTCATCAAGATAGAAATATTTGCCGTCAGTTGTGGGCAAAAATGTGAGTGTGCAACGGTCTGCCCAAGGTGTATTCATATCATCATTCTTTTTGCGAATATGCTTTGTAACACCGACAATGTTATTCATAAGTCCCTCAGGATTTTTGAATATTTCAGTACTAATTTTTTGAAGAACATATTTTTTGATATTCCCATCTTCATTGAAAGTCAGAATAAAAGTACTATTAATATGACCATTTGTGTTTCTTTTATATTCGATAAATTCACCGTTAAGATTAAAAAGACTGCAAATCTTTTCAAGGTTAAATGGGTTAGACATTTTTTCACACTCCAATAACTTTTGCTATGCGCAAAATTATACCATTTAATTATATATTGAATACCCATTTTAGTCAATGCTTAATTTGTATAATAAATTCTACTGTAATTGTGTAAAATTCCCCTTTACAGATAGGCGTTTTTAAGGTAAAATATATTAAATATGATAATAGCAAAATTGCGTTATCACGGAGGTGTTTTTATTTATGGAACCTAAATACAAAAGAGTACTTCTCAAGGTCAGCGGTGAAGTGTTGGCTGGTGAGAATAAACACGGATTTGATTTTAACACAGTTAACAGTGTTTGCTCAGCAATCAAAGAAATGACAGATTTGGGCACAGAAGTTGCAATCGTTGTTGGTGGTGGCAATTTCTGGCGTGGTCGCTCAAGCGGTGATATGGATAGAACAAGAGCTGACCATATCGGTATGCTTGCAACTGTTATGAATTCATTGGCACTTGCTGATTCACTTGAACAGTTGGGTGTAATTGTCAGAGTTCAGACTGCTATTGAAATGAATAAAATTGCTGAACCTTATATCAGCCACAGAGCAAAGCGTCACCTTGAAAAAGGTCGTGTTGTAATCTTCGGTTGTGGAACAGGTAACCCATTCTTCTCAACTGACACAGCTGCAGCTCTTCGTGCTGCTGAAATTGATGCAGACATCATCTTCAAAGCAACAAATGTTGACGGCGTTTATGACAAAGACCCTAATCGCTTTGACGATGCAATTAAATATGATGTTATTACTCATCAAGATATTCTCAGCAAAGGTCTTGCAGTTATGGATAGCACAGCTGCTTCACTTTGCAGAGATAACGATATTCCACTTCTTGTCTTCAACCTTCAGCAACCTGAAAATATGGTTAAAGCTGTTTTGGGTGAAAATGTTGGTACAGTTGTAGTTTCAGAAAAATAAGGAGAATGATTTATGAATACAGTATTTGATACAATGAAAGAAAAAATGAATAAAACTATCGGTGCTCTTGAAAAAGAGTATGCAGGTATGAGAGCTGGCCGTGCAAGTGCTGCAATCCTTGATAAAATTCAGGTTGACTATTATGGCGTGCCAACTCCAATTCAGCAGATGGCTGCTGTTTCAGTTAGTGAAGGTAGAATTCTTATTATTCAACCTTGGGACGTAAGCACAATCAACCCAATTTCAAAAGCAATTCAGGCTTCTGACATTGGCATCACTCCAATGAATGACGGCAAGGTTATCCGTCTTACATTCCCACCACTTACAGAAGAACGCAGAAAGGCTCTTTGCAAGGACGTTAGCAAAATCGCAGAAGAAAGCAAAGTTGCAATCCGTTCAATCCGTCGAGACGCTATGGATAAAATCAAAGCAATGAAAAAGAATAGTGAAATCACAGAAGATGACCAGAAGAATGCTGAAACAAAAATTCAGAAAATCACAGATGATTTCATTAAAGAAATTGATGCAGTAGCAGACAAAAAAGAAAAAGAGATTATGGAGATATAAGCAAGTTGCGGGGTGAATGGTCCGGTCATTAAGGGTGGATAATTCTGCCCCGATTTGCATATTTTAAGATTATGAGTGATATTAAAATTCCTGAATTTTCAGTCATTCCACAGCATATCGGAATTATTATGGACGGTAACGGAAGATGGGCAAAACAGAGAAATCTTCCACGCTATAAGGGTCATATTGAAGGTGCAAAAGTGTTTCGTAAAATCGGTGAATTTGCGGCTGATGTTGGCGTTAAATGTATGACTTTCTATGCTTTCTCAACAGAGAATTGGAAACGTCCACAAGAAGAAGTTGACGCAATTATGCAACTCTTCCGTGAATATTTGATTGAAGCAGAAGACCGAAAAGCAGAAAATGAAGAAAAGGGTATCAGTCTTCGTTTTATCGGCGACCGCAAAGGTATGCCCGAAGATATTTTAGCGTTGATGGAGCATACTGAAAAAGAGAGCAGCAATAAGAATAACGTTATTCTTAATATCGCGGTTAACTATGGTGGCCGTCACGAAATAACGGAAGGCGTTAAAGAAATTGCAGAAAAAGTGAAGAATGGTGAAATCAATCCTGAAGACATTACAGAAGATATGATTTCGGGTTCACTTTACACAAAAGACATTCCCGACCCTGACCTTATAATCAGACCAAGTGGAGAATACAGAACTTCGAATTTTCTCACTTGGCAATCTGCTTATGCAGAACTTTATTTTACAGATGTTCTCTGGCCTGATTTTACAGAAGAAGATTTAGTTGACGCTTTGCGTGAATTTGAAAAAAGAAATCGTAGATTCGGCGGAGTATAGGTGAAAGATATGGCAAAAAGAATAGTTTCAGGTCTTTTGTTGACCGCCTTTGCAATTGTTATGATTGCATTACGTTATACAATTTTGCTACCCTTTGTTTTGGCGGCATTTTCTTGTATCGCAACAATAGAACTTAATAATGCGACAAAACTTCAGAATAAACCAGTTATGGTGATTAGTGTTATCGTTTCTGCAATCGTGCCATTCTATTATGAATACAGCGATTTATTTAGCGGATTACCAATTAACCTCCAAGCAAAATATTTAATTTGTCTTTATATTCTTGCACTCTTTATTTTTATGCTGTTTGAATATGAAAAGACAAAATTTGCACATATTGCAACGGTTATTATCTCATCATTGGCAGTGCCTTTTGCAATTTCAAGATTTATGTATTTCCGTGATATTGACGAGATTTTCCCAAATGCAGGCTATACAGATACCCACGGGATTTTCTTCATTTTGTTTGCAGCATTTGGCGCTTGGATGACAGATGTTTTCGCATTTTTTGTAGGCTCATTTTTGGGTAAACACAAACTTTGCCCTAAAATCAGCCCCAAAAAAACTGTTGAAGGTGCAATCGGCGGTGTGTTAGGTTGTGTTTTAGCATCTCTTATTCTCTATGCCGTATTTGTAAACTTTGTGTGGGATACAGAAAGTTCAAACTATATTGCAGTTGCATTGATGTCAGTATTCTTGTCAATTATCAGTATGTGTGGTGACCTGACTGCATCTGTAATCAAACGTAATTTTGAAATTAAAGATTTTGGTAAGTTAATCCCAGGTCATGGCGGAGTGCTTGACCGTTTTGACAGCATAATATTTGTGCTTGTGGCACTTTATGCAGTTGTTAATATTTTTGGAGTTGTTATCTGATGACAAGTGTTACTAAAAATTTAAGTATTTTAGGCTCAACAGGTTCAATCGGTACACAGAGCCTTGAAACAGCAAGAAAGTGCGGTTACTCTGTTTCCGCGCTTTCGGCATATTCAAATGTAGATTTAATTGAAGAGCAAATCAGGGAATTCAAGCCCAAAGTGGCAGCTTTGGTTGATGAAAAAGCAGCAGCAGACCTTAAAATTCGTGTTGCAGACGCAAACACAAAAATCCTTTCTGGCATAGATGGTGTTTGCCAGTGTGCGGCAGAAAATGATGCAGACACAGTAATTAACTCGGTTGTTGGTATGGCAGGTCTTAAACCTACTCTTACTGCTATTGAATGCAACAAAAAAATTGCTCTTGCCAATAAAGAAACTCTCGTTGCAGGTGGACTTTTAGTTACAACAAATGCAAAAGCAAAGGGCGTTGACATTTTGCCTGTGGACTCTGAACATTCTGCAATATTCCAATGTCTTCAAGGTCAACCTACTAACAGAGCGCTTAAAAGAATTATTCTCACTGCATCCGGTGGTCCATTCTTTGGCAAAACGAAAGAAGAACTTGCAAAGGTAACCGTTGCAGATGCTTTAAAACATCCTAACTGGAGTATGGGACAAAAAATAACCATTGACTCTGCTACAATGATGAATAAGGGTCTTGAACTTATAGAAGCGGTTTGGCTTTTCGATGTTCATCCGTCAAAAATTGAAATTGTTGTGCACAGAGAGAGCATAATTCACTCTGCAGTTGAATATATGGATAACGCTGTGATTGCTCAGTTGGGTCTTCCTGATATGAAAATTCCGATTCAATATGCACTCACATATCCTGAAAGAATTGAGTCACTCACAGGTGAACTTGATTTGACACAACTCGGCACACTCACATTCTATAAACCTGATTATGACACCTTCAAGTGTATGAATATCTGTCGTGAAGCAATCACCCGTGGTGGCTTGTATCCGGCTTATGCGAATAGTGCTAATGAACAGGCAAACTTGATGTTCAGAAAAGGTGAAATCGGTTTCTTAGAAATCGGTGAACTGGTTGAGCGCGTAATGAATGACGCACCAAAAGTGGATACTTATACAGTTGAAGATGTTTACGAAGCAGATAAACTGGCTAGACAATTAGTAGTTAAATACGCAAAGTAATTTTTAGAAAGCAGTGATTTTTTGGAAATCTGGACTAAAATATGGCCATATTTAGTTGCCATAGTGTTTTTCGGACTTCTTATTTCAATACACGAATTAGGACATTTCACATTTGCAAAACTCTTTAAGGTTAAAGTCAATGAGTTTGCATTGGGAATGGGCCCTGCAATATTCAAAAAGAAAAAAGGCGACACGACCTATGCACTTCGTCTTTTGCCCATAGGTGGCTATGTGAGTATGGAAGGCGAAGACGAAGAAAGTCAAGACGAAAATGCATTCAATCGCAAAAAAGTCTGGCAAAAGTTCTTGATAGTTGCAGCGGGCGCAATAATGAATTTGATTCTTGGTGTGTTGATTGTTGCCACAATTCTTTCAATGGATGGTCTTATTGGCACAAACAAGATTTTAAGATTTAATGAAAACGCAATTAGTCAACAAACAGGTCTTAAAGAGGGCGACGAGCTTTTAGAAATTGATGGTCACAAGCTCTTTTCTGATATGGATATTTCTTTCCTTATGAGCAGAAGTGATGATGGCGTTTTCGATATGGTTGTCCGTCGTGACGGCGAAAAAGTTGAACTTAAAGATGTTACTTTTAAGACAACAAAAGAAGATAAATACACATATATTGAATATGATTTTGTTATTCTTGGCGAAGAACCAAATGTGCTGAATGTGGCTACAACATCAGTTAAGCAAACTGTTTCAATCGCTCGTCTTGTGTGGTTAAGTCTTTTTGACTTGGTAACGGGACGATACGGACTAACGGATTTGTCAGGACCAGTTGGCACGGTTAATGTTATTGCAGACGCAGCAGCGAGTGCAGCCCAAAGCAAAGCAGGGCTTATTTCAGCCCTTACAATGATGGCATTTGTTTCAATAAATATTGGTGTTTTCAATTTGTTGCCATTACCGGCACTTGATGGTGGAAGACTTTTCTTCCTAGCTATCGAGGGAATAAGGAGAAAACCTTTAAATCCCAAATACGAAGGTTATGTGCACGGTGCAGGTCTTGCACTCTTACTCCTTTTAATGTTGGTTGTAACCTTTAACGATATATTGACGCTAATTAAAAATTAGGTGATTAAAAATGATTGAAAGAAGAAAAAGCAGAGTAGTAACAGCGGGCAACTTGAAAATAGGTGGCAATAACCCAATTTCAGTTCAATCAATGCTCAATGCCCCCGCAGAAGATGCAGAGGCAAATGTGAGACAAGCAGTGGCGCTCGAAAATGCAGGGTGTCAGATTGTGCGCCTTACTGTACCAAATAAAGAGGCAATCAAAACTTTATATGCAGTTAAAGATGCAGTTAAAATCCCCGTTGTTGCAGACATTCATTTTGACTATCGTTGTGCGCTTGAAAGTGTAGCAGCGGGTGTTGATAAGGTTAGAATTAATCCGGGTAACATTGGTGATGATGAAAAAGTCAGAGCAGTGGTTGATGCTTGCCGTCTTCATAATGTGCCAATCCGTATTGGTGTTAATTCTGGTTCGCTCGAAAAAGAATTACTTGCAAAATATGGCTCACCAACTCCCGAAGCAATGGCAGAGAGCGCAATGTATCATATAAAATTGCTCGAAAAATTCGACTTTAACGATATTGTTGTTTCAATCAAATCATCAGATGTGCAGAAAATGGTTAAAGCATATCGACTTGTGGCCGATATGTGTGATTATCCTTTGCATTTGGGTGTTACAGAAGCGGGTACACATAATATGGCACTTGTAAAATCAAGTATTGGCATCGGCTCACTTTTGCTTGACGGAATAGGTGACACAATCCGAGTTTCTATGACTGCTGACCCTGTGACAGAAATCAAAGCTGGCTTTGATATTTTGAAAGGTGCAGGCATTAAAACTGATTGTGCACAAATCGTTTCTTGCCCAACTTGTGGCAGAACAAAAATTGACTTAATCGGACTTGCAGAAAAGATAGAAAAGGCACTTGCAAACTATAACAAGCCAATTAAAGTAGCAGTTATGGGTTGTGTTGTCAACGGCCCTGGTGAAGCAAAAGAAGCGGACATTGGTGTTGCAGGTGGCGACGGATGTGGCGTAATTTTCAAACATGGTGAAGTTCTCAAAAAAGTTCAAGAAGAAGAGATTGTTGACGAACTTCTCAAAGAAATCGAAAAAATGTAATGGTGTGAATACATATGGCAAATTTCAAATCCCTTATGGGTGAATATTTTGATTGTGAACGCAATCTTGACGTGGCAGTTGCAGAAATTCTAGGACTTGCTATCAATGAAGGCAACAGAACTGCAAAACTCACAATCAAACCATACCGAAAAATTGAAGAACAAAGAATTAAGGCTCTTGAAACTGAACTTTCAAGAGCTTTGAGTGTTAATATAACAGTTGAATGTGACGAAACAAGAACAGGCTTTCACCCACAATATATGGATGTTGTTCTTGAAATTCTTAAATCAAAGGTCTATGTTGCAAACGGCTTTTTTAATAATGCTGATTATACCCTTTCTGGCAATGAACTCAGAATCAACCTTAAAAAAGGCGGAAAAGATATTCTTCTCTCAGTTGAGTGTGATAAAGAAATCGAAAAAATCATTCGTGGTATTTTCGGTTTTGAGTGTAAAGTCACACTTGCGCAGGGCGAATATGACGCTGAAACTGCAGTTGATATGATGCAGAAAAAAGCGGACGAAGAATCCCGCAGAATTCAGGCAGAAACAATTGTCAAAGAGAGAAATCTTGACGAAAATAATTATAGCCCTGAAGTTTATTATAATTATAGCGATAACGATGCGCCACCTGAAAATAATGATATGAACGATTTTGGTGGGGACTTTGCAGTTGACTTTGAACCGGAAGAAAACGCAGATTTTGCATCACTCATAAAATACGATACACTCAAGCCTATTTATGGCAGCGCAATCCGTCTTTCACAGTTACAACAACTTTGTGATGTTAATATCGAAAGTGGCGCAGTTGCCGTTTGGGGTGATGTTTTCGGTCTTTCTGTGAGAACAACAAAAGACGGCAAAAATAATATCATCACATTTAATATTACAGATGAAACTTATTCTTATGGTGTTAAGATTTTTGAAAGAGTAAGCAAGTGTGAGTCATTCTTGGGTGCAATGAAAGATGGAATCACCGTTGTTGTGCGTGGACGAATGACATTTGATAAATTCTCAGGTGAAACTGTAATCAACGCAACTGCAGTTAATACTATTTCGAAGAAAACAAAGCAAGACAACGCCGAGAAAAAACGCGTTGAATTGCATTTACATACAAATATGTCAGCAATGGATGGTATGACATCTGCTGACAAACTCGTTAAACGCGCGTTGGATTGGGGACACCCTGCAATCGCAATTACTGACCACGGCGTAGCACAGGGTTATCCCGATGCTATGAAGGTTGGCGAAGGCAAAGATATTAAACTCATTTATGGTGTTGAGGGTTATCTCATTGACGATGTTAATAACCCTGATGTTGACTACAAAACACTTCCAAGATACCACATTATAATTCTTGTTAAGAATGCAGTGGGTCTTAAAAATCTTTATAAGCTCATTTCACTTTCAAATGTTAAATATTTCTATAAGCGTCCACTTATGCCTCGCTCTGAAATTATCAAGCACAGAGAAGGTCTTATAATCGGCTCTGCTTGTGAAGCCGGCGAACTTTATAGAAGCATTGTTTTCAATGAGAGTGAAGATAAAATTCGTGAAATTGCAGAGTTTTATGATTATCTCGAAATTCAACCAAACGGCAACAACCAGTTTATGATTAGAAGTGAGCGCGACGAATATGCTCACATTAAAACAGTTGAAGATTTAGAAAATATAAACCGCAAAATTATTGCTCTTGCTGACAGTATGGGCAAGCTTGTCTGTGCAACAGGTGACGTGCATTTCCTTGACCCTAAGGACGCTCAATTCCGTGCAATTCTTATGGCAGGACAAGGCTTTAAAGATGCTGATGAGCAAGCACCACTCTATTTCAAAACAACAGAAGAAATGCTTGAAGAATTTGCATATCTTGGTGAAGAAACAGCCTATGAAGTTGTTGTTGAAAATACCAATAAGATTGCAGATATGATTGAGCAGGTTAGACCAATTCCAAAGGGTACATATCAACCATCAATCCCGGGCGCTGAAGACGAGCTTCGTCAGATTTGTTGGGATAAAGCAAAAGACTGGTATGGTGACCCTGTGCCCGAATATGTTGCAGACAGACTTAACCGTGAGCTTGAATCAATTATCGCAAATGGATTTGCCGTGCTTTATATTATCGCGCAAAAGCTTGTTTGGGATTCAGAAGCACATGGCTATCATGTTGGCTCTCGTGGTTCTGTTGGTTCATCATTCGTTGCAACAATGGCGGGTATTTCAGAAGTTAACCCGTTAGCACCACATTATCGTTGTGCAAAGTGCAGACATAGTGAATTTTTCTTACACGGTGAATATGGTTCAGGCTTTGATATGCCACCAAAGAATTGCCCACATTGTGATGTTCCAATGATTCGTGACGGTCACGAAATTCCATTCGAAACATTCTTGGGCTTCCACGGTGACAAGGCACCTGATATCGACCTTAACTTCTCAGGTGATTATCAGGGTTGCGCTCATAGATATACAGAAGAATTGTTCGGTCGTGACCACGTGTTTAAAGCGGGTACAATCGCAACTGTTGCAGACAAAACTGCTTATGGCTTTGTAAAAAAATATCTTGAAGAACGCGGTAAAACAGTAACCCGTGCAGAAGAAGACAGACTTACTCGTGGTTGCACAGGTATCAAGCGAACAACAGGTCAGCACCCCGGCGGAATGGTTGTTGTGCCTAATGAATTTGATGTTTATGATTTCACAGCAGTTCAATTCCCCGCAGACGACACAACATCAGATATGGAAACAACTCACTTCGACTTCCATTTCTTGCACGATACAATTTTAAAACTTGATATTCTCGGTCATGATGTGCCCACACTCTATAAACATCTCGAAGATATGACAGGTATTCCTGTTATGGATGTTGATGTGTGTGACCCTAAAATCGTTAGTCTTACAACAAGCCCCGAAGCATTGGGCGTTACTGCCGAAGATATCGGTTGGAAAACAGGTACACTTTCAATTCCAGAAATGGGTACATCATTCGTGTGTCAGATGCTTTTGGAATCTCAGCCAAAAACATTTTCTGACTTGTTGCAGATTTCAGGTCTTTCTCACGGTACTGACGTTTGGCTCGGCAATGCGCAAGAACTTATCAAAAATGGTACTTGTACAATTTCTGATGTTATCGGTACTCGTGACAGTATTATGACTTATCTTATGCACAAGGGACTTGATTCAGGTCTTGCCTTTAATATTATGGAAAAAACCCGTAAAGGTATGGTTGCGAAATTCGGTTTCCCTGAAGGTGCAGAAGAAGAAATGAGAAAATGCAATGTTCCTGAATGGTATATGGAATCTTGCAAAAAGATTAAATATATGTTCCCTAAGGCTCACGCGGCGGCTTATGTTATTGCGGCTCTTCGCCTTGGTTGGTATAAAATCTATAAACCAACAGAATATTACACAGCATATTTAACTGTTCGTGGTGGCGACTTGGATGCAGTAACTGTGCTTCAAGGTCACGATGCAGTTAAGAAACGCCTTGTAGATTTGCGTGGTAATCCAAACGAACGCAAGGTGCTCACAGCAAAAGAAAAAGACCAGTTTACAGCACTTCAGGTTGTTAATGAAATGATGGCTCGTGGTGTTGAACTCTTACCAGTTGATATTTATAAATCACGCGCAACTGAATATTATATCGAAGACGGCAAAATCAGAATGCCATTCGCAGCACTTTCAGGTGTTGGCGAAAATGCGGCAAAGGGACTTGCCGAAGGTCAGAATGACGGAAACGGCGACTTCGTTTCTATTGACGATTATCAGGCTAGAACAGGCGCTTCAAGTGCAGTAATCACAGCACTTAAAGAAGTTGGCGCTCTCAAGGGCTTGCCCGAAACTGCACAAATGTCATTCTTTGGTTTTTAGCAAAGTTGTGCAATATATTACTTGACGGAATTGCTTTATTGTGTTAACATATTAGCACGCTAAAGCGACAAACAAAAAGCAAAGGTAAAAAATCTATGAAAAACTACTCAAAAATTACACCCGAAGGCACAAAAGATTATTTAGCTCTTGAGTCAAGAGCAATCCGTTGTGCTGAAAAAAGATTATCTGCTCTTTATAAATCAAAGGGCTATCAAAAGGTAATGACACCAACAATCGAATTTTTCGATGTTTTTAATCGTGAAAGTTCAGGTTATAGCCCAGAAAATTTATATAGTTTAACTGATTCATACGGCAGACTCTTGGTGCTTCGTCCTGATTCAACACTTCCAATCGCGCGTCTTGCATCAACAAGATTGCAAAATGCAATTTTGCCACTTCGCATTTATTATAATCAGAATGTTTTTCTTCGTCAGAAGAATTTAACAGGCAGAAGTGACGAATCAACTCAAAGTGGAATCGAGCTTATGGGTGTTGGTGGAATAAGAGCAGATTTAGAAGTAATCGCAACTGCAGTTGAAGCAATCGAATGTTGCACATCGGCTGATTTCAAGTTAGAAATCGGTCACGCAGGCTTCTTTAAAGACCTTTGCAATAATCTCAATGTTGATGACGAAACAATCAGCGCAATTTATGACTGTGTTGAGAGCCGAAACTTTGTTTCTCTTAATAAAATTCTTGATAAAATTGGTGAAAATAGCGTAACAGATTGTATTCGTAACTTGCCAAGATATTTTGGCGGACTTGATATAATCGAAAAAGCAAAGCAAATCGGAATCGGTAACGAAAGCCTAGAATATCTTAAAGAACTCTATGTTCAACTTGAAAAGATGGGGCTTTCAGATAAAATCATTATTGATTTAAGTCTTGTTAACCGTACAAATTATTACACAGGAATCATCTTCAAAGGCTATCTTGATGGTAGTGGTATTTCAGTTGTTTCTGGTGGCAGATATGATTTGCTCGCGGGTGAGTTTGGTAAAGATATGCCATCAACAGGTTTCGGTATCGAAACAGGCGCATTGGCATCTGTTATGATGACAAGAAATGAAGTTGAAGAAGAAACTATGCCACAGATTATTGTCTGGGGTGACGAAAATTACATAACAAATGCTCTTGAATATTCAAAGACACTTCGAAGCAAAGAAATTTTCTGTGAAATGTCAAACTTCTCATCAGCAGAAGAAACAGTTGAATATGCAAAGCAAAAGGGTATCAAAACAGTTTGCATTATTGACAAAAACGGAATGAGCGAGGTGCAGTTATGAGTCTTAGAATAGCGCTCACAAAAGGCAGACTTGAAAAACAGACAGTTGAGTTGTTTCAAAAAATGGGACTCGACTGTGATGAACTTATAAATAAAGGTCGCCGTTTGATTTTAAAAGTTAATGACTATGAAGTTGTTCTTGCAAAAGCGGCTGATGTTATCACTTATGTTGAACATGGTGTTTGCGATATCGGTATTGTCGGTCGTGACACAATCGTCGAAAATGGCAAAAGTTTCTACGAAATGATGGATTTGAACCTTGGCAAATGTGATTTTGCACTTGCAACAAAAAAAGGTGAGAATTTCTTTGACGGATTCAACACAAAACGCATTGCTTCAAAATACCCCAATGTTACAAAAGCGTATTTTGAAGGCAAGGGAATGGATGTAAAGATTATAAAAATTGAAGGCTCTGTTGAGTTAGCTCCACTTTTAAACCTTGCAGACGGAATTGTAGATATTGTTGAAACAGGCACAACGCTCAAAGAAAATGGTCTGGAAGTTGTTGAGAAGATTATGCCGATTTCAGCAAGAGCTATTGTTAATATGGCAAGTATGAAACTTCGTCGTGATGAAATAGACGAGTTTTTAGAAAAATTAGGAAAAGTTATCCCAAAGGATTGATAGATATGATAAATATGGTCGTTGCAGACGGTAAAAATGAAGAGCTTTTAATCGCACAACTTAAAGAAAGAAGCGGTGAAGTTGACAAAAAGGTAACTATTGCGGTTACTGAAATTCTTGAAAATGTTAAACTTAACGGTGATAAAGCGGTTAAGGAATACACAATTAAATTTGACGGTAAAGCACCTGAAAAAGCAGAGATTTCAAAAGAAGAAATTGAAGACTCAATCAAAGAATGTGACCCGTTTTTTGTAAAAGCATTAGAAGATGCTGCAGAAAATATTCGTGATTTTCACGCTAGACAGCTGCAACAAAGTTGGCTCACACCAAAAGAAAATGGCGTTATAATGGGTCAAAGAATCCGTGGACTCGAAAGAGTTGGTATTTATGTGCCTGGTGGCACAGCGGCATATCCATCAAGCGTGCTTATGAATGCAATTCCTGCAAAAATTGCGGGCGTTAAAGAAATTATAATGGTAACACCACCGGCAAAAAATGGCAAACCAAACCCTGACATTCTTGCGGCTGCAAAAATTGCAGGTGTTGACAGAGTGTTCTTAATGGGTGGCGCACAGGCTGTTGCTGCACTTGCTTACGGTACAGAAACAGTATCAAAGGTTGATAAAATTGTTGGGCCTGGTAACATTTTCGTTGCTACTGCAAAGAAACTTTTATATGGCACAGTTGATATTGATATGGTTGCAGGTCCAAGTGAAATTTTGATTGTTGCAGACGAAAGTGCAAATCCAAAATTCTTGGCAGCAGACCTTATGAGTCAGGCTGAACATGATGTTCTTGCTTCTTCAATCCTTATAACAACAAGTGAGAAAATAGGTGAAGAAACAAAGGAAGAGTTAGCTCGTCAATGTGCAACACTCTCTCGTAAAGAAATTATCGAAAAATCACTTAAAAATTTCGGTGCAATCATCGTTTGTGATTCAATGGATAAGGCTGTTGATTTTGCAAACAGACTTGCACCTGAACACCTTGAAATGTGTGTAGAAAATCCACTTGATTATATCGGCAGAATGGATAACGCAGGTAGCGTCTTCCTTGGCAACTATTCACCAGAACCATTGGGTGACTATTTTGCAGGCCCTAACCATGTTCTTCCAACAAGTGGTACAGCAAGATTTTTCTCACCATTGTCAGTTGATAGTTTCATTAAAAAATCAAGTTTTATTTATTATACAGAAGATGCTCTTCGTGACTGCAAAGATAAGGTTATTAAACTTGCAGATACAGAAGGCTTAACAGCTCACGCAAATTCAATAAAGGTCAGATTTGAGGACTAATATGTTTCAGTTAAACGAAAAAGTAAAAAACTTAACACCTTATGAGCCAATCAGCGGTACTTATGAAATTCGTCTTGATGCTAACGAGTCGTTTCTCAAATTCCCACAAGAAATTGAAAATGAAATAGTAGAAGCACTCAAAAATACTGCATTTAACCGCTACCCCGACCCAATGGCAACAAAATTGGTTGATGGCTTTTCAAAATATTTCAAGGTTAATCCTGAATGCGTTACAGCGGGTAACGGCTCTGACGAGATTATTTCAGTTATAACAAATGCATTTTTGCAAAAAGGGGATAAGATTTTAACTCTTGAACCCGATTTCTCAATGTATCGTTTTTATGCTAAAATTGCAGAGTGTGAAAGTGTTAAGTATCAAAAAGACGAAAATCTAGATGTGAATATTGATGATGTAATCGCACTTGCAAATAGTGAAAAGGTGAGAATTGTGATTTTCTCAAACCCCTGCAACCCAACGTCAAGAATAATCACAAAAGAAGATATAAGAAAGCTCATAAATAATACAGATGCTTTGGTTGTTCTTGACGAAGCATATATGGATTTTGCAGAAGACGAAAGTCTTTTAGGTGAGTTTGAGAATTACGATAATCTTATTATTTTGAAGACTTGCTCAAAGGCACTTGGCTCTGCGGCACTTCGTTTAGGCTTTGCAGTTGCAAATAAAACACTCACAAATGTAATTCGTGCTGTGAAATCACCATATAATGTGAATTCAGTTTCACAGGCTTTGGGTGAAGTGCTCTTTGCACATCCTGACTATATTGATGATTGCATTGAAACAGTTGTAAATTCAAGAAAAGAGCTTTATTCTCAGATTCTTGAAATTAAGAGTGAGAAAATCGAAAAGATTTACGAAACTCATACAAACTTTGTGTTCTTAAAGGTTAAAAATGCAAAGGAAATCTTCGAGAAAATGAAAGAAAACAGCATTATTATTCGTAATATGGGTGACTATTTAAGAATTACCGCAGGTACAGAATATGAGAATAAAAAAATGCTTGAAACATTCAAAAAAGTGTTGGAGGAAGTATAATGAGAACTGCAACAATCGAGAGAAAAACAAAAGAAACAGATATTGCTCTTACACTCTGCCTTGATGGTGGAGAAGTGAGTGTTAATACTGGTGTAGGCTTTTTTGACCATATGCTCACAGCATTTGCAACTCACGCAGGCTTTGGTCTTAAAGTAACTTGTAAAGGGGACTTAGAAGTTGATTGTCACCACACAGTTGAAGATGTTGGAATTGTGCTCGGTAAAGCCCTTTTTGAATGTTTGGGCGACAAGTCAAATATTGTTCGTTACGGTAGTTTCTTTGTGCCAATGGACGAAGCACTTGGCTTTTGTGCAGTTGACATCTGTAACCGTGAATACTTGGTTTTTGAGGCATATTTCCCACAAGAAAAATGCGGAGATTTTGATGCTTGTATGTGTGTTGAATTTTTCCGTGCAGTAGCAGATAACGCAAAGATTACATTACATCTTCGCGCACCTTATGGGGATAATTCTCACCATATTGCCGAAGCAATTTTCAAGGCGTTTGGCCACGCAATGAGCATTGCGGCCACTCCTGCGAATAAAACACTTTCTACAAAGGGGACTTTGTAATAAATGATTATTTTTCCTGCAATAGATATTAAAGACAAAGAATGTGTGCGAC
>CALEJD010000035.1 GCA_937898195.1 uncultured Clostridia bacterium
GAGTATTCATAAGGGATTTGACCTGTGAATACTCAATTTTTTTGCTTAAAATAGATTTTTGTATATGTTTTTATCATTTTTATGTATCGTCGCATTCCTTTCGGAGTGCGACTTTTTTTGGTTTTAGGGTAAATCCCTAACAAGTGGAATTTGTATGCACAAATTCAATGCTTGCTAAGACTTATTCCTACTTTCAATCGTAAAGTGTTCGTTTAGCTTTTTCAAAGATGTTGTAATAGGCAGTCTATTGTGATATAATGATACTACATTATTATAAAGGATGTGAAATGTCTTGTTTAAATTCAGAAAAGGTTGTACAGTTCCGTATCCTGAAAGAATTAACGAAGAATATGAAATAAATGACAACTGTATAGTTGCAAATATAGGTGCTGATAAAATTGAAAACCTATTGTTAGATTTCATAAAGATACACAATGAACCATTATTTTTTATTTTGGAAACCCCTGCAATGAAAAATGACGAAACCAAAATAAAATCAGGTGTAGTGGAAAAATTCCATAAAGATGTCTATTATATTGACGGTTGCACTCAGGAAGAAACCTTTGCGATTTTAAACAGAGTCGGCGAACTTCTCATTAATGATGGCTTATCTTCTTTCGGCTTTGGTTGTCATGTTTCACACGATGAAATTATGATTGGCAAATACAATGTTGTTACTATTTATTCACAAGATATCGAAAAATATAATACACTTTTAGAAAAGCACAAAATAAAGCGTGTTGATAAGATTGTAACTGCTTGGGATACTTTTACTCAAAACAATCCGGGCAAATCAGAAAAAGTTGAAACGGACGGAAAAGATATTTTTGATATACCAAAAATGTTTGAAGATTGGGGAATATATCTTGCTGAACAAAGAGAGGATTAATTTTTTAATCCCTAATGAACACTCGCACCAAAAAAGCGAAACGGCACTCAAAGAGTGTGGTTTCGCTTTTTTATTTTATAATTCAATTATTTCCGCATTCAAAATTTTTGCATCTTCACTATCGTGACTGATTATTATAAAATCTCTCTTTTTACTTTCTTCTTTGATTATCTCGCAAATAGTTGATTTTAATTCTTCATCAAGTCCCTTGAATGGCTCGTCAAGAATAACCAAATCACTATTAAAACATAACGCACGTGCAAGTGATACTCGTCTTCTCATTCCACCACTTAAAGATAGGGGAGAATTATCTTTTTCGTTTTCAAGTCCCATAAGTTTTAAATAGTGAAGTGCTTTATCTTCACCACAAACTGCAGTTAAATTTTTTAACACCGAAACAAATGGGATAAGTCGGTCTTCTTGAAACATAAAAGATATTGATTTCGCATCCTTTGTTATTTTACCTTTATCAGCCTTTTCAAGTCCTGCAATCATTCTCATAAGAGTAGTCTTGCCAAGTCCAGAAGCGCCTTTAATTAGTAAGATTCCGTCAAAATCAAAAGTGTTTGTATAGTTTTCAAAAACGACCTTGTCACCATATTTTTTGCAGAGATTATTTATCCGTATTTTCAATGAAATAACCTCCCTTTGACATTATCTTTTTAAAGCATAAATCAAGAATTGCAACAAGCAGTTTTTCAAGTATAAGACTTAAAATGATTATTACAACTGTCCAAGCAAAAAGGTCAACAGTTTCAATATATACCTGTGAATTTCGAAGATTTATACCAATTGAATTTTGTGGTGTGCAAAGCACTTCTGCTGCAATTCCCGCTTTCCACCCAAGGCCTACTGCGGTCTTACAAGCTGATACAAAAGACGGCACAGCAGATGGCAAAAATATAAGCTTTAGTTTCTTTGCAAAACCGAAATTATATGCATTTGCCATTTCAATAAGCGATTTGTCAGTATTCAAAATTGAACTTGTAACATTTGCCCACACAACAGGCATAACCATAAGTGTTGTAATAAAAATCGGCACACTCACTTTGTCAAGCCAGATAAGTGCAAGAATAATAAAAGACACAACAGGTGTAGTCTTAACAGCAGTTAAAAATGGCTTAAAAAGTGTATTCAAAGCACTTGAAAACGCAGTAACAATACCGAAAACACTACCGATTGCCACACCAATTATATAACCCAAAGAAATTCCCTTAAATGAGTTGAATATTGTTAACCAAAATTCACCACTTGGCAAGAAATCTAATAATCTTTTCGCAACATCTAAAGGGGATGCAATCAAAACATCAAGACCCACAAGTTTATATGCAATGAGCCATAGCCCTAACCAGAAAATAATGGTCAGGGCTATTTTTATAAGCTTTTTAATTGTTACCTTATGCTCCAAAATAGAAGTCATCACTTGGCAACTTTCCTCCAATAGATTTTGGATTAGCATCAAAGAAAATCTGAAGATTTGCAAGAACTGATGCTTTCATATCTGCACCGTCAATGTATGCAATATTACAATTTGGAATAGCTTTTTTAGCAACTGCAGCCTTTGGGATAATGCCATATTGCTCGCAAAGTGCAGATGTTGTTTCAATATCGTTGTTTGCAGAGTTAATTGATGCCTCATATTCTTTTAAGAACATCTTAACTGCTTCTGGATTTTGCTCTACAAAGTCCTTTTTAGCAATAACAACACCTTGAATAAGTGTTTTACCACTGATTTTCTCGAATTCTGCTGTGAGATTAAGCGCAATTCTCAAATCAGCATTTTTTGTGAGTGCTGCAGTAACCTTTGGTTCTGGCAACATTGAAATTGTAGCTTTTCCTGATGCTGCAAGTGTTGCTAATTCGTCGTGTGATGTAACATATTCAACGTCAACCTTGTCTGCAATACCACTCTTTTCAAGAAGATAATTGAGAATATATTCAGGTGTTGAGCCCTGACCTGTTGCATAGAGTTTTTTGCCTGCAAGGTCAGAGAGTGAACTAATTGTGTTGCCGTTTTCAAGAATATAGAGCACACCTTTTGTATTTACAGAAAGCACTTGAATATTACCTTGGAGTTTATTATAAAGTGTAGCCGCAAGGTTAATAGGACAAGCTGCAATATCATAAGAATTGTTAGTCATACCTGAAACGATTTCAGTAGGGTCACTAACAACTGAGAATGTATAATTGTTTTTTGCTGTTTTGTCGTCCTGACTCTTCATAAGGTTAACCATACCAATACCGGTAGGCCCTGCAAGACCTGCAACTCTCATATTAACGCTTTGATAAGGTTCTTCTTTTTCTGTATTGCAAGCTGCAAAAGCAAACAAAATTGCAAATACAAGAAGTAGTGAAATCACTTTTTTCATTTTAATCATTTCCTTTTAAATATATTTTTTTACCGTCACGGCAGATTTTTCCTTGAGTTTCAAGAGCTTCAATAACTCTGTAAAGACTTGCACGACTAATGTGCAAAACACGAGAAAGCTCTGTCATTGAAACGGATATTTCACATTTTCCATCAACATTATCACTGTTTTTTTGAAGATAGAGTAATAATTTTTCTTCTGCAGAAGGTTTTGTGTATCCCTCAATTTTACTGTTTAAAAAACCAATTCTCTCAGAAAGATAGGTAATATAATTGAAAGCAACTGAATTGTCACTTTGAATAAGCTTATCAATTCCGTCTTTTTCAATAATCACAACTTTAAGTGGAGTTATAGCCGTAACTGTGTTTTCGAATTCATAGTTATGATTATATAAAAACGCAGCACCGAATATCTCACCATCTTTTAAATGTGAAATAACAGTTTCACCTTTGCTGACTCTCGCTTCACCTTTGATGATAATGCAGATAACCGGAGAATAGGTTTCTTTTGAAAAAACTATGTCATTTTTTGAATATGAAATAGCCTTGCCAAAGTCTTTTAATACACTTGTTAAATTTTTCTCGTCTGCAGATTCGAAAATTTTTGTTTTCTTAAGATAATTTAAAGCACTGTTTAATGTTGAATTAGTCATTTTTAGCACCTTTTTGTCTTATATGATACAAATTACAATATTATATTAACATAAAGAAAAAATACTGTCAATATAATGTTAATAGTTTTATAATGTCATTTCTACCAAAAAAAGATATAAAATCAGCTATTAAAACGGCACTTTGATTATTGCACAAATACATAACGAGTGCTAAAATATTAGACGTTTTAAATTGTATATTTAGAGGCGAATTTTTATGGAAACTTTACTTTGTCTTTCAATCGCACTTTTTTCGGGACTTATGTTATCCCGTGTAGCAAAAATATTTAAACTTCCTGCTGTTACTGCATATCTTGTAGCAGGTA
>CALEJD010000036.1 GCA_937898195.1 uncultured Clostridia bacterium
TTTTTGAAAGGGGTTCGGGGGAAAATTTTTTTCAAAAAAGTTTTCCCCGGGAAATAATATTTTTCCATGACCAAAACCAAGGCGCTCCGGCTGCTGGAGACGGCGGGGATTCCGTTTGAATGTTCCACATATGAGGTGGATGAGGATGACCTGTCCGGAACCCATGCGGCCGATCTTCTCGGGATCGATCCCGACTGTATGTTCAAGACGCTCGTCTGCCGTGACGACAAGGGCGGATACGAAGTTTTCTGTATCCCGGTTGCGGACGAGCTGGATCTGAAAAAATGCGCGGTTACGGCAGGCGTGAAGCGGGTCGAAATGATCCACGTGAAGGAACTGCTGCCGCTGACCGGCTATATCCGCGGGGGATGCTCTCCCGTCGGAATGAAGAAAAAATTCCCGACATTCATCCATGAAACGGCGATCGTGTTTGACGAAATTTACGTCAGCGCGGGACAGCGCGGCCTGCAGATGCGGGTCAATCCCGAACAGCTGGCGGACTACGTCGGCGCGCCGTTTGCGGATCTGACCAAAGCCTGAGATACTGCGGAAGAGGAGGACATCATGGCTGACAAAATCAAAGGATATCTGAAAAAATATTTTATCGACGCAATGAGCGCGATGGCGCTCGGTCTGTTCGCGTCTCTGCTGATCGGGACGATTTTCAGTACCGTCGGCAAGTATACCGGACTGGAATTTTTCAATGAAATCAACAAAATGGCGTCTGCTTCGTCCGGGATGGCGATCGGCGCGGCGATTGCGTATACCCTGAAGGCGCATCCGCTCGTGATTTTCTCCTGTGCGACCGTCGGCTATGCGGGATATTCCCTCGGAACGGTGCTTGATGAGAAAACCATCACCGCCGGTCCCGCCGGTGCGTTTTTTGCCGTTCTTGTGGCGGTGGAGATCGGGATGCTTGTCTCCAAAAAGACGAAGGTCGATATCCTCGTCACGCCGACCGTGACCATCCTTGCCGGATATGCGGTGGCTAAGTTCATCTGCCCCGGCATTGCGTACCTTATGTATTATCTCGGTCAGTTCGTCAATACCGCGACGACGTATCATCCCTTCGTGATGGGGATCATCGTATCGGTCGTCGTCGGCATCATCCTGACTCTCCCCATTTCCAGCGCGGCAATCTGCGCGATGATCGCCATCTCCGGAATTGCCGGAGGTGCGGCGGCGGTCGGATGCTGCTGTCAGATGGTCGGATTTGCGGTGTGCAGCTTCCGTGAAAACAAATGGGGCGGCATCGTCTCGCAGGGACTCGGTACATCCATGCTCCAGATGGGCAACATCTGCAGAAATCCCCGGATCTGGATCCCGCCGACCTTTGCCGCGGCGGTCTGCGGACCGCTGTCCACGCTGGTGTTCAGGCTTGAATGCTCCGGCATTTCCGCCGGTATGGGCACCTGCGGTCTGGTCGGTCCCATCGGGATCATTGCCGACAGCGGTACGTCTGCCGGAACGTGGATCGGAATTCTTCTGCTCTGCGTGATTCTTCCCGGCGCGATCTCCCTCGCCGTATCCGAACTCATGCGGAAGATCGGCTGGATCAGAGCCGGCGACATGAAACTGGAAAACTGAATCAAACAAAAGTGCGGAACGCGGAAAGACGTTCCGCGCTTTTTTGTAAACTTTCATACTTTTTGCCCGAAAGCGGTGACATTTTCTATGGGATATGGTATAATGTAAACAATCATCCAAAAACTTTGAACGGAGGCCATTATGGTAAAAGAACTTCTTGAACAGCGCAGACTTCCCGAACTGATGAAAATGAAGGACGGTACCGAAGTCACCGCGGAAAACTGGGCACAGCGCCGTCTGGAACTGGTCGACATCCTCGCGGAATATCAGTACGGCCGGATGCCCGCGTACGACGGAATGACCACGGCAGTGATCGAAAGCTCCGAACGCTCCGCCGCCGGAAAGGCTGTCACCCAGCGTGTGAAGATCACGTTCCCGACGCCCGACGGCGAATCCTTCACCTTCCCGGTCAGCCTGACCATTCCCTATAAGATTGATTTTACCGTTAACCTGAACAGCAATTTCAACAGTTGCATCAACGCACTTTGCTTCATCAAATTCAGGCCATGTCTGGTCTGTAACAGTACCGCCGAAGCTCATCTTTTCCCACATTTCTTCTGTAACGTGAGGAGCAAATGGGTTAACAAGAAGCAAGAGCACTTTAAGTTCAGCTTTATTGATTGAGCCCTTTGTATAAATTGCGTTGAGCAATGTCATAAGAGCTGCAATAGCTGTGTTATATTTAAGAGTTTCAATGTCTTCTGTAACTTTCTTAATTGTCTTGTGGAAAGATGAAGAAAGTTCCTTTGAGAATTCGTCGCCATCTACAAGAATTTCTTGAAGATTCCAGATTCTGTCAACAAATCTCTTACAACCCTTAACTGAGCTTTCTGACCAAGGAGCAGCTTGTTCATAGTCACCCATAAAGAGTACATAAGTACGAAGAACGTCAGCACCGAACACATCAACAACTTCATTAGGGTCAATAACGTTACCGCGAGATTTACTCATTTTTACACCGTCAGGTCCAAGAATAAGACCCTGTGCTGTTCTCTTTGCATAAGGCTCTTTGCATGGAACTGCGCCGATGTCATAAAGGAACTTGTGCCAGAAACGAGAATAAATAAGGTGACGTGTAACGTGTTCCATACCGCCATTGTACCAGTCAACTGGCATCCAATAGTTAAGCTTATCCATATCAGCAAGTGCTTCATCATTATGTGGGTCGATATATCTTAAGAAATACCATGATGAACCTGCCCATTGTGGCATTGTGTCAGTTTCTCTCTTTGCGTCGCCACCACATTTTGGACACTTGCAGTGAACATAAGAGTCAATCTTTGCAAGTGGGCTTTCACCATCTGTACCCGGTGCAAAGTTTTCAACATCAGGAAGTCTTAATGGAAGTTCTTCATAAGGAACTGCAACCATACCGCACTTATCACAGTGAACGATTGGAATTGGCTCACCCCAATAACGCTGACGGTTAAACGCCCAGTCTTTCATCTTATACTGAACGCCACCTTCACCGATGCCTTTATCCTGCAAGAAATCAATCATTTTTGCGATTGAATCTTTCTTGTTATCCATTCCGTTAAGGAAATCAGAGTTAACCATTTCGCCGTCGCCTGTGTAAGCTGCTTCGTCGATGTTGCCACCCTTGATAACTTCGATAATGTCGATACCGAATTTCTTTGCGAAATCATAGTCACGGTCATCGTGTGCAGGCACAGCCATAATAGCACCTGTACCGTAACCCATCATAACATAGTCAGATATGTAAATTGGAATATCTTTACCATTAACTGGGTTCTTTGCAGTAATACCTGCAATCTTAACACCTGTCTTATCTTTTACAAGCTGTGTACGTTCAAACTCTGTCTTCTTTGCACATTCTGAACGATAATTTGCGATTTCATCCATATTAGAAATCTTGTCAGCATATTTATCAATAATTGGGTGCTCAGGAGCCATAACCATAAATGTTACGCCGAAAAGAGTATCTGGACGAGTTGTATAAATCTTTAATTCTTCAGGGATTTCATTAAGTGCGAAGTTAACGAATGCACCGCGTGATTTACCAATCCAGTTTACCTGTTGAAGCTTGATATTTGGAAGGTAGTCAACTTCGTTAAGACCTTCAAGAAGCTTGTCAGCATATTCTGTAATTCTCAAATACCAAACATCTTTTGACTTCTGAACAACGTCGCTATGGCAAATATCACATTTACCGCCCTGTGAGTCCTCGTTTGAAAGAACAACCTTACAAGATGGGCAATAGTTAACGAGAGTCTTGTCACGGAAAGCGAGACCGTTTTCAAACATTTTAAGGAAAATCCACTGTGTCCATTTATAATATTTTTCTTCTGTTGTATCAACTACTCTCGAATAGTCGAATGAAAAACCAACTCTCCTTAACTGACTTGTGAACTTTTCGATGTTCATATCAGTAACTTTTCTTGGGTGGATACCGGTCTTTATAGCATAGTTTTCTGTTGGAAGACCGTAAGCATCAAAACCGATTGGGAACAATACATTGTAGCCCTCAAGTCTTCTTTTTCTTGAAACAACTTCAAGGCCTGAATATGCCTTGATGTGACCAACGTGCATACCTGCACCTGATGGATAAGGGAATTCAACGAGGCCGTAGAATTTAGGCTTTTCGGAATTATCCTGAGCCTCAAAAACCTTTGCTTCTTCCCATTTCTGTTGCCATTTTTGTTCAGTGGCTTTAAAATCGTAATTCATATATATAACCTTCTTTAAAAGATATTTTTACTATTTTATTCTTCTGTAATAATTGCGCTGATGTCAACTTCTTTTGCGTCGCCCCAAAGGTGCTCTAAGCTGTAGAGTTCTCTTTGGTCAGGTGTGAAAACATGAACAACAACTGTGCCGTAATCCAAAAGAATCCAACCTGTTGACTTGCCTTCAACGCTTTTTGGCTCAACGCCCTGTTTTGTGAGTGTATCCTGAACTTCGTCTGCAAGGGCACGGATGTGTGTGCCTGATGTACCGGTTGCGATTACGAAATAATCTGCAACAGATGTAAGTTCTGTAATTTCAAGTGATTTTATATCAGTTGCTTTCTTATTGTCAAGAGTAGCAACAATATTTTTCATAAGTTCTGTTCTATCCATTATTTACTAATCCTTTCTGCAAGATAGTTATACGCTTTAACCGTATCAATATGGATTGGTCTGCATTTTTTTGCATTGTCTTCAATGGTAAATGAAAGCCCACGAAGACAAGTTTTATCAAGGCTTTCTTCTGCCATTGCTCTCACTTCGAGAATGTCGGGATAATCTCTGTCTTCTGATGTTAAATCAGCAACATAGATTATCTTTTCTAAAAGTGACATATTTTCTTTGCCCGTTGTGTGCCATCTCACCGCTGAAAGAATTTCTTCGTCAGTAACTTTTAAGTTTTTTCGAAGAAAAACTTCACCTGCTATAGCGTGTAAAGTAACTGTGATATTCTTTTCACTATCGGTAAGCCTTTGACCATCATTTTCAATCATTTCGAGCATTTTCTCAACAGGTTCATATCTCATTATATCGTGAACAAGACCTGCTGTGTATGACTTTTCTGGGTCCCCACCGAAAATCTCGGCTAAATGCTTTGCCTGTTCAGCAACGCAGATTGAGTGATATAACCTTTCTGGTTTTAAACGAGTTTTAAGAATTTCTAAAAACTCTTTATTTCTTGCCGTATCCATATAACTTGTGGCTCTCCATATATTCAATGATTTCAGGCTCAACAATTCCGTAAAGACTCTTGCCTTCGTCAATTCTTTCACGGATTTCACCTGAACTTACAATATAAGCGTCAAGTGGTGAGATATGTATATTCTTCCCGTCAAGCCCGTTAATATAAACGCCTAAATTTTCAAATGCATATTGACGAAGACCTTGAATGTTATCGTCAGTATTACGAGAAGCAACACAAACTGTGCATTCTTCTAAAAGTTCTTTGTGTTTATACCATTTATGGAAGATATAAAACATATCCGAACCGATAATCAAATATAAATCGTCGTTTGGATATTTTTTTCTTAAATCTTTAACAGTATAAATTGTGTAACTGTCAGATTCTCTATCCATCTCCATTGTGCTGATTTCAAATTTAGGATTTTTAAATGCCATTTTGCACATTGCAATTCTGTCTTTGTTATCAGCAAGGTCGTCGCAACGCTTATGAGTTGGAATTTTATTTGGAATAATTAAAACTTTATCAAGTTCTAACTCTTCTGTCATTTTTTCAACCATTCTTGCGTGACCTTTATGAGGTGGGTTGAATGTTCCGCCGAAAATACCAATTTTCATTATTATTTTCTTCCTTTTTTCTTTTCGTCTTTGTGTAATTCTGGATTATAGCGATAGAAAATCATGCTGCCACCGATTACACCAACACATTCACTATTTGTTGCTTCAGCAAGTTTTTGTGCGATTTCTTTTGGCTTTTCAGGACTTGTTTCTAAAAGCACTTTGAGTTTGATAAGTTCACGTGCTTTGAGTGCATCATCAGTCTGTTTAATAAGAGCGTCAGAAATTCCACCCTTACCTACTTGAAATAATGCTTGAAGTCCATTAGCCTGACTTCTCCAATATGCTCTTTCTTTACTTGTCATTTATTTTCTCCTTTAAGGTTTGCAACAAAGATTCAATATCTTCATTGCTATCATATATTTTTTCTTCTATTTTTTCAAATTTTTCTTGAATTTTTTCATGTTCATCAATATAGTCTTCTGTTTTTTCTTCGTTAGAAAAATCAAAATCTTTTGGAAATAACTTAATTGCTTTTTTCAATGCTTTTGTATAATCTTTTGAGCCCATCGAATCAAGCATATCTACCGTTTCGATACAACATCTCGAAAATGCAGAAGAAAAATACTCTTCAAATCCACCTGAATTTATAGATTCAACGAAAGTCTCGCATAAAATGAATGTTTTCTCACGCTCTGAGAGTTCGTCCATTCTTTCGCCAAATTCACACTTGTTATATAAACTTATGTCATCAACTTCTGTTTTTTCAGGTATACCTCCACTTACTTCTGCCCATTCTCTACCATATCCACTTATTTCAGCCATCTGTATCGGGTCAACTACACTATCTTTAAAAAGTGAAAAATACTCTATCGCTTTTTCCATATCTCCTTGCTTTTTGTAATACATACCTATGGATAAAAGCGAATCACCAAACAACTCTTCAGCATCACATTGAGATAAAAATATAATATGCTGTGTTGTATCAATATTCATTTCTTGTTTGAATCTTAATATTTGTTCATGGGTCTGCACTAACTCATCAGAATCAGTTGGATTGCTACTGATAAAAGTTTCAAGCATTTGAATAGCTTTTTCTTTTTCACCATTTTCAAAAAGAATTTCTGCCTCAATAGAATGTTGATACATATTATTCTCCTAAATATTTTGGTAATTCTTCTACAAATTTTCTTAAAGCGTTTCCGCGGTGGCTAACCTTGTCTTTTTCTTCTGCTGAAAGCTCACCGAATGTTTTATCACCTACAAGGAATACAGGGTCATAGCCAAAACCGCCGTTACCTTGCACTTCGTGAGCGATTACACCCTCGCAAGTGCCACGTACTGTGAAGCTTCTGCCATCTGGGAAGCAACAACACACACAACTTACAAATCGTGCTGTTCTCTTCTCATCAGGAACATCTTTCATAAGTCCTAAAAGCTTTTCGTTGTTTTTTGCGTCGTTGCCGTGTTCACCACCGAAACGAGCTGAATAAACACCGGGCGCACCGTCAAGAAAGTCAACCATAAGTCCCGAATCGTCTGCAACACAAACCATTCCACTTTCTTTGCAACCGCTATCTGCTTTTAAGAAAGCATTTTCTTCAAATGTAGTGCCTGTTTCATCAACATCTGAAAGAGTGATTCCTACCATATCAGCAGTTAAAACATTTATGCCAAGAGGTGCAAGAATTCTTTGCAACTCTGCCTGTTTTTTCATATTATGAGTGGCGATTAAAAAGTCCAAAGAAACCCCTCTTTTCTTTCTTCTCTGTTTTTTCTTCGGTTATCTCTTCTTCCTGTTCAAATCTGCCGTCATCTGCTTCGGCAATTTCTTCAGGCTCTCCACCGTCTTCATTGGGGAGTTCTTCTTCTTGTAAAATATCTTCATTAATGTCTTCGCATTCTTCGACACTCTCTTCGTTAATTTCAAGTTGAATATCCTCCTCTTCTTTATAATCTATCTTGTCAAACAAACCGTCTGCAAATGCTTCTGGCTTGAACGGTTGCAAGTCGTCAATCTGTTCACCAACGCCGATAAACTTAACTGGGATACCGAGTTCATTCTTAATAGCAAGAACAACACCACCTCGAGCAGTACCATCAAGTTTTGTGAGCACGATACCTGTAATATCTGCAACGCTCTTGAATTCACGAGCCTGATTAACTGCATTCTGCCCTGTTGTTGCATCAAGCACCAACAAAACTTCACGGTCAGAGTATGGCAATTCACGGTCAATAACGCGATAAATCTTATTAAGCTCATCCATAAGATTTTTCTTGTTGTGAAGACGACCAGCAGTGTCAATAATAATGATTTCGCTATCTCTTGCCTTTGCAGCGCTGATTGTATCAAAAACAACTGCGGCAGGGTCTGCGCCCTCTTTATGCTTAACAATGTCAACACCTGAACGGTCTGCCCAAATTTGCAACTGGTCAATTGCAGCAGCACGGAATGTATCAGCTGCACCAAGAATAACACTCTTGCCCTGTGCTTTATACATAGCCGCCATTTTACCGATTGTTGTTGTCTTGCCAACACCGTTAACACCGATTACAAGAATAACTGATGGAACTGTGATAAGCCCCATATCTTCGCCACCATAGAGCATTTCTGCAACGATTGTTTTTATCTGCTGACGAATTGCTTCAGAGCCTTTGATTTTGCCCTTTGCCACTTCTTCACGAAGTTTTTCTGTAATCTCAACGGCAGTTGTAACACCAACGTCACCCATAACAAGAATTTCTTCAAGTTCTGTATAAAGGTCGTCGGTTACTTCGTCGAAGCTATCGAGCATATCGTCAATAGCCCCTGCCATTTTATTTCTTGTCTTTGTAAGACCAAAGTTAATCTTTTTGAAAATTCCCATAATGATTTTCCTTTATTTTTTATGCTAAACCAAGTTTTCTTGCCATTTCTGCGGTCTTCAACTCTAAAATCTTAGATACGCCTTCTTCTTGCATTGTAACACCATAGAGCATATCTGCTTCTTCCATTGTGCCACGACGGTGAGTAATAAGAATAAACTGTGTATTCTTTGTCATTCGTCTTACATACTGTGCATAACGAACAACGTTAACATCATCGAGAGCTGCTTCAACTTCGTCGAAGATTACGAATGGTGCAGGTGTAACCTTGAGAATTGCAAAGAGAAGTGCAATCGCCGAAAGTCCCTTTTCGCCACCTGAAAGCAAGTTGATATTTTGAACATTTTTGCCAGGTGGTTGAACCTTGATTTCAATGTCACATTCAAGGACATTCATTTCATCTTCAAGCACTAATTCAGCTTTACCACCACCGAAGAGTTCAGCAAATGTTTCACCAAAAGCAGTGTTAATTTTCTGGAACTGTTCACGGAACTGAACGCTCATTTTTGTTGTCAAATCATCAATAAGGCGAATAAGCTCTGCCTTTGATTTTTCAACATCGCCGATTTGCTCTGACATAAACTCATATCTTTCTGATACTTCCTTATATTCGTCAATAGCAGAAACATTGACAGAGCCCAGACCACGAATCTCGTTTTTAAGTGCTGAAAGACGGGTTCTTGCTTCACCGATGTTTTCAATGACAATTTCAAGTGCGATTGCTTCGCGTCTTGTAAGTTGATATTCATCATAGAGTTTTGAATTGTATTCTTCAAACTCATTAAGCATTGATGCTTTTCTTTCTTCAAGACGAGCAAGTTCACCGCTGACTCTTTCTCTTTCAGAACTCTTTTCTTTTTCAAGATTTCGAAGGTCTGTATTCTCTTTTTCGAGAGTAGTTCTCTCTTCAATCAAATCGTCAACATTTGTCTTTGCGTCGCCACATTGTTTGCGAAGTTCATCAGCAGATGCACGAAGACTCTCAATATCTTTTGTGAGCCAGATGTTTTTATTCTTAAATGCTTCGATTTCTTTGTCCAGTTCTTCGAGTCTTGTTGTTTTTGAGCCTTTGAGAATATCCAAACGACGAATATTATCATCTGCAGATTCAATATCTTTCTGGAATCCGAGAATTTCGAGTCTGATTTGTTCCGCTTTCTGTGACAATTCTTCACGCGCGTGGCCGAGACTTTCTCTGTCACCGCTGACTGCTTCAAGACTCTTTTCTTTCTGTGCGATTTCTTCGTTTAATTCTTCAACTTTCTGACGAGCAACAATACTGTCACTATTTATTTTCTCAATTCTTTCATTGAGAATTTTTTCTTCGTCAAGAAGCTCTTTCACGCCACCAGAAGATGTTTCATATTCGCTTTCTGCAAGTTTATATTCACCTTCAAGACGGATTTTTTCTTCGTTAGCTGAAAGAATGTCACCCTCAATGCCTTCAAGGTCAGCAATAGCAGAAGCCAAATCTTCACTGAGCATTTTTTCTTGAACTGCAAGGTTGTTTTTCTTATCTTCAAGGTCTTTAACTGATGCTAAAAGCTTTTCAATCTCGTTAGAGCGAGAGAGCATTCCCACGCCCTGTGCTTTACTACCACCGGTCATTGAGCCGCCAGCATTGATAACTTGTCCGTCAAGAGTTACAATTTTAAATCTGTTATTATATTTTTTAGACATTGAAATAGCAGAGTCCATATCGTCGCAAACTACTGTTCTGCCTAAAAGGTTTTCAATAATTTCCGCATATTTTTTATCTGCAGTTACAAGGTCTGATGCAAGACTTACAAAGCCATAAGCATCGTCAAGATTTTTCTCTTCAAGACCACGAGCCTTAATTGATGTGATTGGTAAAAATGTCGCTCTACCACCATGAGTTTCTTTAAGGAACTCAATAGCACGCTTTGCATCCTTTTCATCATCAACAATAATGTTTTGAAGAGCCGTACCCAAAGCAGTTTCAACTGCTACTGAATATTTATCTTTAACTGTTATGAGTTGTGAAAGTGGTCCATGAACACCACGAAGTGCTCCACGCTTGCTTTCTTTCATAACACTACGAACAGAGCCTTGATAACCCTCCATATTCTTTTCAAGGTCATCAAGAATTCTAATTCTTTCATTTTTACGGTCGATTTCACTATCAAGAGCAGCGATTTCTGCTTTAATCTTTTCACTCTTTGCAGTTCTTGTTTCAACCTTTATTCTGTATCCATCAACAGCATTTTTATATCCATTGATTTTTTCTGTACATTCATCTAACTCTTTTTGAGCGTTATTTTTCTTTTCTTCAAGAGCTAAAACAACATCTCTACGATTACCAAGCAAATCTACAATAACAGAAATTCTTGACTTGATTTCTTCAATTTGTGAATTTGCAGTTTCGCTTATAACACGATTATCTGCAAGACTAACTGTTAAAAGTGAGATTTCTTTTGAAAGTTCTGCGGCAACTGATGCAAACTCGTCATTTTCAGTTTGAAGCTTTTCAATTTCACCAATTTGATTTTGAAGTCTCTCTTGTGCTAACTTAAGACCTTCTTCTGCCTTTGACTTATCTGCATTTGCATTTTCTATTTGTGTGTCAATGTCAACCTCATCATCATTTGCAGATGTCTTATCTTTTTCAAGTCTTTCAATAGACTCGTTATTATGAGCAATAGAGTTTTCATAAACCTTTGCTTGACTTTCAAGCTCGGCTGCTTGCTCTTCAAAATGAGATGTTGAACCACGAATTTCTTCAATCTTAACATTGATTTCGTGAGTTTTCTCAATAATATCGTTCATTTTCTGCTCAATTTCTTCAAGCTGCTTTTGAGCATCTTTATACTGAACAGATGCAATATCTATTTTTCTGTCTTGCTCTTTTAATTTTTCTTGAGTTTTTTCAATATTATGTAACCAAATACCGATTTCAAGATTTTTTCTTTCTTCAGCAAGCACTAAAAACTTTTGTGCCTTTTCACTTTGAGTTTTAAGTGGACCCACACGACTTTCAAGTTCAGTTAAAATATCACGAAGACGAACAAGATTTTCTTCAGCTTGTCCGAGACGTTTAAGAGCATCGTTTCTTCTGTAACGGAAGTGTGAAATACCCGCTGCTTCTTCAAACATTTCACGACGTTCACCTGACTTTGAAGAAATAAGCTCAGCAATCTTGCCTTGGCTGACCATTGAATAACCG
>CALEJD010000037.1 GCA_937898195.1 uncultured Clostridia bacterium
ACTTCCATAACAGATTGCAACTGTGAAAAGAGAATTTCCATTGGGTTGTGCTCAACCCAACCTGTGTGTGGATAAATCTGCGTAAACTCGTGTTGAGCTTTGAAGCAGATATTTCCCTTTTTGTCAAAAAGAATTGCGCGTGAGCTTGTTGTTCCCTGGTCTAATGCTAATACGTATTTTTTCATTGTATAACACCTCAAATATATAATAGATATTTTTTAACTAATCCCCTGATTTTAGTTAAAAATTAAGATTTGCCGTTTTGAATAATGTCTGCTTTTATTTTTTCTGCTTCTTTAACTGCCTTTGCGTCGTCAAACAAATTGTGAAGTCCTTGCCAATGCAACACTCTTCTCTTAAACCAAACAGATGATGCGTGTTTATAAAAGAAAGACGGGCACGCCTTTTTAAGTGGCGCATAATTTACATTATATGCATCAAGCAAATTATAATATGTTGGCGCTTTGTGAAGGAATGTTGAGAATGACGGATACCCCTTCTCCGCCCAAGCATTTTCAGCCATTGCACCAAGTCTTGGGAATGTAAGGAATTCCAAGCGTTTCATATTTGGAACATATTCTGTCCACATCTGCGCCTCAATGCCCCAAGTTTCTTCGTCATTATCAGTTAATGCACCGTTGTCTTCGCAAACCATTTTGAGTGTATTCCAACCATAAGGAAAATCAAAATAATATGGATAACAATGAGTGTTGATAAGTTTTCTTCCACGATTTAGTTCGTTTTTGACTAAATCGTCATCATCACCCATTCCACATATATCCCAAGCGATATCAGGATTCAACGTGTCTGCGTTTTCAATCTTGTCATAATTCCACATTATTGAAGAATATCCCTTTTCTTTGAGATAATCATTGACTTTTGCCATAAAGAACATCTGCAAATGGTCTTCGTCACGAAGATTATTATCTTTAATCGCCTTTTGGCAATGCGGACAATTCTTCCAACGCATTTTTACTGCTTCGTCACCGCCGATATGAATAATCTTATCTGGGAATAATTCAATAAGCTCATCAAGCACATCATAAACAAACTTATATGTTGACTCTTTGCCAGCGCAAAGAATATCGTGCTTAACACCCCAATGGGTTGCAACTTCTAAATCACGGTCAAGACAAGACAAATAAGGGTAACAAGAAATAGCTGCAACGCTGTGTCCCGGAATATCATATTCAGGAATCACTTTTATTTTTCTATCGTGACAATAAGCGACAATATCTTTTATTTCTTCTTGTGTATAATATCCACCGTGAGCCTTATGATTAAAATTCGTGTGGCTTCTCATTGAGCCTTTTTCAGTAAGCAATGGATACTTTTTAATCTCAACTCGCCAACCCTGGTCTTCGGTCAAGTGCCAATGCAAAACATTCAGCTTGTGAAGTGCCATAAGGTCAATAATTTTTTTCACATCTTCTACTGGATAAAAATATCTGCCACAGTCGAGCATAAAGCCACGATAAGAAAAACGGGGATAATCAATAATCTCTGTATATGGCAACTTGCCTTCTTTTTGCAAAAGCATTTGCTTTAAAGTCTGCAAACCATAGAACAATCCTGTTTCAGTTTTCGCATTAATATAAACTCGTCTGTTTTCACATTTGAGAGTATATCCCTCATCATATTCAAAAGTATTATCAAGTGTAAGAATAATTGATTTCTCTTCACCCGTATCTTCGTGAATGCAAATCTTTTTATTAAAGTTTTTACGCACAAACTTTACAAAATCTTCTGAAAAAGAATATGGAGAAATAATTGTCCCCGCGTGCAGAGTAAATCCTTTTCGGTCACTATTAGTCATAATGCTGACAGGTTGTGGGATAATATTAAACATCCGTTTTATCCTCCGTGATTTAATGTTAAAATTATACAATTTTATTCTATCACAAAATCTTTATAACTACAACATAAAATAGTATATATTTTCTCTTGAAATTGGTTGCATTATATAGTATAATAGGTCGGTAAATAACTGATTGCCTTAATTCAGTCGTGTGCCGTGTGGGTCCTGTGCGGCGGGGCGCTGTGAACCATGTCAGGCGGGGAACCGAGCAGCATTAAGCGGTTTGCACCGGGCGCCACAGTCTGCCTGCACGACACATGACTGAGTTAAGGCATTTTTACTAGGTGTAAAAACAGGAGGGAAAATTATGTATCGTGCGTTTTATAGAAAATATCGTCCGTCAACCTTTACAAGTGTTGTGGGACAAGAGCACATTACAAAAACACTTGAAAATGCTGTGAAATCTGGCAAAACAAGTCATGCTTATCTTTTCACAGGTTCTCGTGGAACTGGCAAAACCTCTTGTGCAAAAATTCTTTCAAAAGCAGTCAACTGCCTTAACCCTATCGACGGAAATCCTTGTAACGAATGTGAAATCTGTCGCGGAATAGACAACGGTTCAATTCTTGATATTATTGAAATTGACGCTGCATCAAACAACGGTGTTGATAATATCCGTGACTTGCGAGAAGAAGCAAACTTTACTCCTGCAAACGCAAAATATAGAGTTTATATTATCGACGAAGTTCATATGCTCTCAATCGGCGCATTCAATGCACTTCTCAAAACTCTTGAAGAGCCACCTGCTCACGTTATTTTCATTCTTGCAACAACAGAAGTTCATAAACTTCCGTCAACAATTCTCTCTCGTTGTCAGCGTTTCGATTTTAAACGAATTGAGCCCGAAGCAATCGCAGAAAGACTTAAAGAAGTTGCTACAAAAGAAAATCTCACTCTTGCAGATGACGGTGCAATGCTTATTGCAAGAATTGCAGACGGTGCAATGCGTGATGCACTTTCACTTTTAGACCGTTGTTCATCAGTTGAAGGTGTAATCGACTCAACAGCAGTTGCAAAAAGTGCAGGTCTTGCAGGTCGTGAATACATTTTTGAGCTTTGCGATTCAATTATCGAGAAAAATCCCGCAAAGGCACTTGAAATCGTTGATAAACTTTATAACGATTCTTGCGATATGGAGCGTCTTATCACAGAGCTTACAAGTCATTTCAGAAATCTTATGGTTTCAAAAGCTGTTAAGAATTTTGAGAGTATGATTATTTGTTCACAGGGCGAAATTGATATAATCCGTCAACAGAGCGAAAAAACTACTCTTGCAACAATTATGTCTTGTATTGATATTCTCACAGCCTCTGCTTCAACTATGAAACAGGGTGCTAACAGAAGAACAAGTGCTGAACTTTGCATTATCAGACTTTGCACACCAAGTCTTGACACAGATGTCAATGCAATTCTTCGCAGACTCAGCGAATTGGAAAGTGCTATAAAATCAGGTAATATTCAGGTTAAAGCAGAGCCCGTTTCTGCTCCTGTTAAAGAAGAACCGAAAGAAGAAGTTAAGGTTCAAGAAGCAAAACCCGAGCCTATAAAAGAAGAGCCTAAGCCCGTTGCACCACCTGTAAAAGAAGAAAAAGTGCAACCCGCTGTACAATCAACAGGCACAGTCGCTTTTGACAGATGGCCAGAAGTTCTTGATAAGCTTTATGAAAACGACAAGAGTCTTATTGTTATGCTTTCGGGCTCAAGTGCATTTGTGCATCAAGATAAATATTTGTTAATCAAAGGTTCACCTGTTCTTGAAATGTATCTTAAAACTGGTGAATATTCAAAAATTATAAAACAAGCGGTTTTAGATGTAACCGGCAAAAATTATACCCTTGCAGTTTATAACAACAAGCAAGAAGAAGCACCAAAGAATCCCCTTTCTGACCTTGTGTCAAAGGCAAAACAACTTGGTGTGAATATTGAGGAGGATAAATAAATGAAAGCAAGAATTCCAAATCAAGGCGGTCAGGCAAATATGATGAAACGCCTTCAACAAATGCAGGACGATATGGCTCGCGTTCAAAAAGAATGCGAAGAAGCAGAATATTCAGCATCAGCTGGTGGCGGAACTATTGATGTTAAAGTTAACGGCAAGCATCAGGTTGTTTCTGTTAATATTCAACCAGACGTTGTTGACCCTGAAGATGTTGAAATGCTTGAAGATTTGCTCGTTGCAGCAGTTAACGAAGCAATGAGAAAAGCAGACGAAACAATGGAAAGAGAAATGGGCAAAATCACAGGCGGAATGAATATTCCCGGTCTTGGATTCTAATTGGAGTAAACTATGGCTATTGTATCACTTGAAAAGTTGATAGAAGAATTTCGCAAAATGCCCTCTGTCGGTGTAAAATCGGCGGAGAGAATGGCGTATTATATTCTTGGACTTGATGACGGTGAAACAAAAAGCCTTGTTGACGCAATAAACACTGCTCATACAAACATTCACACCTGTAATGTTTGTTGTAATCTTACCGAAGGTGAAAAATGCACAATTTGTAGCAACGCAAATCGTGATAATTCAACTATCTGTGTTGTTGAAAACCCAAGAGATGTTGCAGCGTTTGAACGCACCCACGAGTATAAGGGTACATATCACGTGTTGCACGGTGTAATTTCACCAATGAACGGGATTGGCCCTGATAATATTCGTATCAAAGAGTTAATCAGCAGAATGGCTGACGACTCTGTCAACGAAGTTATTATGGCAACAAACCCCACCGCGGAAGGCGAAGCAACCGCAATGTATATTGCTCGTCTTCTCAAACCAATGGGCATTAAAGTGAGCCGTTTGGCTTATGGTATTCCTGTTGGTAGCGACCTTGAATATGCAGATGAGGTAACACTTTCCAGAGCAATTCAAGGTAGAAATTTGTTATAATGATAAGGTAAATAATTATGGTAGAGAAAAACACTAACACTACAATTGCACAAAACAAAAAAGCTCTCCATGATTATTTTGTCATAGAGAGTTTTGAAGCGGGTATTGAACTTGTGGGCACAGAAGTCAAGTCTTTAAGACAGGGAAAATGCAACCTTAAAGATGCTTGGTGCAGTATTGTCGAAGGCGAACTTTTTGTCAACGGTATGCATATTAGCCCCTATGACCACGGCAACATTTTCAACCGTGACCCAATGAGAGTACGCAAACTTTTAATGCACAAAAAAGAGATTATGCGACTTCTTGGCACAACAAAGCAAGACGGACTTACGCTTATTCCTATCTCTATCTATTTCAAAAAAGGTCGAGCAAAAGTACAAGTGGGACTCTGTAAAGGTAAAAAACTTTACGACAAGCGTGATGTTGCGGCTAAAAAAGAAGCAGAGCGCAATATTGAGCGCACAATGAAAGAGAGAATGAGATAAATATGAACAGAACCTGTGTTCAATGTGGAAAAACATTTTCTCTCAGTGAGTCAGAAATAAATTTTTATAAATCAAAAAATCTTGATTTGCCAAAAAGATGTAAATCTTGTCGTGATAAAAATAAAAATGGTGAGTATAGAAGCTACACCGCAAATGTACCATTGAGCAATCGTGCGACTTGCATTTCTGCAATTTTCTGTGTTGCCACTTTTGTTACCATAATGAGCATATTGGCTAATGGTGGATTCACTTTACCTACTGTTTTTCTTGATTTGATAGCATTTTTTGCGATTTTCTGTCTTGCAAAAATCAAAAGGCATATTGATATTCAAGAGTTTGACACATCTTGTTTTGCTCACACTTTTTATGATATGGACTCTATGACCGAGCATTATATCAAGCACGGCAAAGAGACAAACTGCAAAGATATGGAAGAATATCTTTATAGAGCAAATGCAGTAATTCAACAAAAAAATACATTATCAAAAAAGCAGAAAGAAGACGGTGACATCGCTTTTTTCAATCCACAAACCAAAGAGTTTGTTGTGGTTGCAAAAGCTGGGTATATCCGTACATATTTCATTGCTTCATTGTCATACTATAACAAACAATAATATCGGATGCGTCAGCATCCCCACCTATTCACTATTACCTTTTACCTATTACTTAAAATATGGGGATGAAAGGATTTCGACGGGGATTTTGAACTGCGATAAGCGAGTAGTGGAGTCTGACCACTATAAAACGGACGGTTTATCAAAAATAAACGACAAAAACGAAAAAGTACTTCTTGCTGCTTAATTAGCGGCGAGCATTCCCCCGAGAGAACTGCGGCTCGGTAAGGAGTGTCATTTAGCAGTAAATGTGAACGGATAACCGCCTTGTAGTCCGTCACACATCACAGGGCTACTGAAAGGAATGCCTGTTTGTCGGCTGTCCCGTAGGGAATGACAATAGATAAACTACACTCGTAGAAAGTTTCAGGAATAGATTTTCGGACGTGGTTTCGATTACCACCATCTCCACCAGA
>CALEJD010000038.1 GCA_937898195.1 uncultured Clostridia bacterium
TTGCACCTTCGCTGACAGCTATGACACCATTGGCAACCAATTGTTTGGCTTCATCACCGTTCAATTCGTTCTGAGTGGCAGAGGGTAATGCGATATCACCTTTCTCACCCCAAGGACGAGCACCTGCTACATATTTGCAGCCATATTTTTCTGCATATTCACGGAGACGTCCACGGTATAAATTTTTCAGTTCCATGATGAAATCCAATTTTTCGCGGTCTATTCCATCCGGATCATAGATGTAACCATCTGAATCGGACATGGTAACTACTTTACCACCCAACTCGATTACTTTTTCTACCGTGTATTGAGCTACGTTACCTGAACCTGAAACCAAACAAGTTTTAATTTTACCTAAACAATATTGGACAAAAAATTTTACAAAGCTATGGGTAAGCGGGATAATTTAATTGTAAAAGGAGAACACTATGGGATTTTTTGATATTTTTAAGAAAAAAGAGCCACTTACAGAAGAACAAATTAAGTGGAATTACTTATGGGAGTTATGGTCGCAAGAAGAAATCGGTGCACCTTATGATGCTCTTATGACTTACGACAGTGAAATCAACAACGGTGGTCACGCACAGTTTTTCTATAATGTCTCAAACTGTGGAGATTTAGCAAAAGCAATCACAAATCTTTGCGAAGTTTTACCAACAGATTTGGGTGACAATCTTCAAAAGGCTTATGATGTTTTCCTTAAATCTGCTGAAGAAGAAAACGAAGAACTTGACACTATTCTCGAGGAATGCGACAACTTCTTTTATGACAATGAGCAACTGATTATAGATATTCTTCAAGAATATGCTAACACATTAGAAGTTATATAAATCTACAAATTATCTCTTAGGAGAAATTACATATGTTTCACTTTATTCTTAAGGTTTTGCAAGGCTCACTTGTAGGACTTGGCGCAGTACTTCCCGGAATTTCCGGCGGTGTACTTTGTGTTATTTTTGGCATTTATAAAACAATAATGGAGTTTTTAGCATCTCCATTCAAACGTTTAAAATCGCATTTTCCAAAGCTTTTACCATATGGAATCGGTTTTATAATTGGCTTTTTAGGTATTTCAAAACTCCTTGCCTTTTTACTTGAAAAACACCCTGCTCCATCGGTTTGTGTTTTTATCGGATTAATTGTTGGTATGATGCCATCACTTTTCAAAGAAGCAAAACGAAAAGGCACAACAAAAGCGTCTTATGTTTCGATGACTGTTGGTGCAGTTATAATTTTCGCACTACTTACAGGACTTAATTTCCTTAAGGTTACCATTGCTCCTAATTTTGGGTGGTTTATTTTCTGCGGCTTCTGTCTTGCTTTAAGCCTTATTGCTCCCGGTATGAGTTTTTCAACTCTTTTAATGCCTTTAGGACTTTACACACCTTTTGTTGATGGTATTGGAGATTTGAACTTTTCTATTTTAATTCCCGGTGGAATTGGTGCTTTAGCCACAATAATTCTTCTTTCAAAAGCAATTAACACTCTTTTCGAGCGTCATTATTCAGTATCTTTTCACGTTATAATTGGTATAGTAATTGCTGCAACAATTATGATTATTCCTTTTGCAAGTTTTACAGTGTCAATAACAAGTTGTGTTGTTAATGTTATCTGCCTTGCTTGTGGTGTAATAACAGCAACCGTACTTGATAAAATAAATACAAAAATAATAAACAAAAATAAAGATTAAACATAAGGAGAAGTGTTATGTTTGAAATTAAAAACAAAGAATTTTATATGGATGGTAAACCCATCAAAATTTATTCAGGTGCTATGCACTATTTCCGTACTGTGCCTGAATATTGGGAAGACCGTCTTACAAAACTCAAATTGGCAGGATTCAACACAGTTGAAACATACACTTGTTGGAATCTTCACGAGCCACGCCCTGGAGAATTCCATTTTGATGGTATTCTTGACATTGAGTGTTTTGTAAGAACAGCACAGAAAGTTGGCCTTTACTGTATTGTAAGACCTGGCCCATATATTTGTGCTGAATGGGATTTCGGCGGACTTCCTGCTTGGTTACTTAAAGATAAGAATATGCAAATCCGTTGTATGTATCCTGACTTCCTTGTTTGCATTGAGCGTTACTACAAAGAGTTGCTTGGCAGATTAAAGCCACTTTTAGAGACAAACGGTGGCAATATTATCGCAATGCAGGTTGAAAACGAATATGGCTCTTATGGTAATGATAAAGAATATCTTCGTTTCGTTGAAAAGCTTACACGAGATTGCGGTGTTGATGTGCCACTTTTCACATCTGACGGAAACTGGAAGAATATGATTTCAGGTGGTTCGTTGCCACATATTTATAAAGTGCTTAATTTCGGCTCAAAGGCTAAAACAGCATTTAACTGCTTAAAGGATTTCGAAAACGACGGTCCTAATATGTGCGGTGAATTCTGGTGCGGTTGGTTTGACCATTGGAGAGATATCCACCACACAAGAGAGCCACAATCAGTTGTTAAAGAAGTTCAGGAATTTTTAGATTGTGGTGCAAGCTTCAACTTCTATATGTTCCACGGTGGCACAAACTTTGGCTTTAATGCAGGTGCAAACCACAACCCAGGTAAAGCCTATGAACCAACAATCACAAGCTATGATTATTGTGCACTTCTCAACGAATGGGGCGACTATACTCCTGCTTATCACGCAGTACGCGAACTTTTACATAAGCATCAAGGCTTAGAAATGAAAGAACTTCCACCATCACCAGAACTTCAGACAATTGGTGCAGTTAAGCTTACTGAATCTGCAAGTCTTTTTGAAAATCTTGATGTAATCGGTGAAAAGCACAGAGTTCCTGTTCCTGAAAGTATGGAATATTTCGGTCAGAATTTCGGTATGATTTACTATGAAACAGTTATTCGTGGCCATTATGACCCAATTCCATTGATGATTAGAAATGTTCATGATTTCGGCTTTGTTTATGTTGATGATAAATACAAGAAATTCATTGATAGAACAGTTTATACTCAGAGCGGCAAAATCACCCTTGGCTCACTCTTTAAAAAGTTCACAAAAGATGACCAAGATACAACAACTGTATTTATCGGCGCAGTTGACGGTGAAAAGAAAATTGGTCTTCTTGTTGACACAATGGGACGCGTTAACTATGGCGAAAAGATGATGGACAGAAAAGGCTTTTCTGACATCTATATTGCAAATCAGCGTCAAATGGGTTATGATGTGTGGACTTTGCCACTTGATAATATCGAAAAACTTACATATAAGTCAGCAGAAAAATTTGATAAAGACAACGGAGCAATGTTCTATAAAGGCACATTCAAGGCAGACTCAAAAGCTGATTGCTTTGTTCACCTTGATAACTTTGACAAGGGTTATGTATGGGTTAACGGTTTTAACCTTGGTAGATATTGGAAAGTTGGTCCACAGAAATCACTCTATTTACCAGGTGCATTACTTAAAGAAGAAAACGAAATCGTTGTTCTTGAAACTCTCGGTATGAAAAAGCCAGAGATTACAATTACGGATAAACACGATTTAGGGTAAGAAAAAAATCCGACCAAATGGTCGGATTTTTTAATGCAGAATGCAAAGTGCAGAATTGTAGGGGCGATGCCCACATTTGTTTTTATTCAAAAAATTCTTCTTCAACCCTTGCGCACAAATAATGGTATATTGGCAAGTGGTATTCTTGAATTTTATATGTTTCGGTGGATGGTGCACAAATTGTAACATCCGCTATTTCTTTTAACATTCCACCTGTTTCACCAGTCAATGCTAATGTCTTTGTGCCAAGTGCTTTTGCCACCTTTACTGCGTTAACCACATTCTTTGAATTACCCGATGTTGAAATCGCAATCAACAAGTCCTTTTCTTTGGCGTAGCCATAAACTTGCTGTGCAAAAATCATATCTGCATCGTTATCGTTAATTGTTGCAGTCATAAGGGAAGTGTGTGCAGAAAGTGAAATCGCAGGCAAAGCGCCTTGAAGTTTTTCTCTTAATTCTT
>CALEJD010000039.1 GCA_937898195.1 uncultured Clostridia bacterium
GACACTCCCGGTCACGTTGACTTTAACTATGAGGTTTCTCGTTCACTTGCGGCTTGTGAAGGTGCTGTGCTTATTATTGACGCTTCCCAGGGTGTTGAGGCACAGACACTTGCTAATACATATTTAGCACTTGACCACGACCTTGAATTAGTGCCTGTTATCAATAAAATTGACTTGCCTGCTGCAGACCCTGACAGAGTTGCAAACGAAGTTGAAGAAGTTATCGGACTCCCTTGTGACGAAGCACCAAGAGTTTCTGCAAAAACAGGTCAGAATATTGAGCAAGTTCTTGAAAGCATTGTTGAGCTTGTACCACCACCTGAAAATCACGACGACAAGCCACTTCGTGCACTTGTTTTTGACTCGGTTTATGACAGTTATAAGGGTGTTATCGTTTATGTTCGTGTTATGGATGGTAAAATCAAACCTGGCGACACAATGAGAATGATGGCAACAGGTGCAGAATTTACTGTTGTTGAAGTTGGTTATATGCGTCCTAATGCAATGGAGCCACAAAAAGAGCTTACATCTGGCGAAGTTGGTTATATCACAGCATCAATTAAAACTGTCAGTGATGCTCGTGTTGGTGACACAGTTACTACTGCTGAAAATCCAGCAAGTGAAGCATTAGCAGGTTACAGAAAGGTTAATCCAATGGTATTCTGTGGTGTTTATCCTGCTGACGGTGCTGATTATGAAAACTTGCGTGAGGCATTAGAAAAGTTGCAGCTTAATGACGCCGCACTTTCATTCGAGCCTGAAACATCAGGTGCTCTTGGTTTCGGTTTCCGTTGTGGTTTCTTAGGACTTTTACACCTTGAAATTATTCAGGAAAGACTTGAAAGAGAATACAATCTTGACCTTGTTACAACAATTCCAAGTGTTATTTATAAAGTTCACCTTACAAATGGTGATGTAATCGAAATTGACAACCCAAGTAATTATCCTGACCCTGCGGTTATTGACTATTGCGAAGAGCCAACTGTTGAAGCGCATATTTATGCTCCACCTGAATATATTGGTGCGATTATGAATTTGTGTCAGGACAGACGCGGTGTTTATGTAAATACTACTCACCTGGCTTCTGACCGTGTTGATTTGCATTATATTTTGCCACTTAACGAAATTATCTATGACTTCTTTGATGTTCTTAAATCTCGCACTCGTGGTTATGCATCATTTGACTATGAAATGAGTGATTATCAGCGTTCAAGCATCATTAAACTTGATGTGCTCTTAAATGGTGATATTATCGATGCACTTTCATTTATGATTCATAGTGAAAAGGCATATGCAAAGGCTCGTAGAATCGCAGAAAAACTTAAAGACAATATTCCACGCCAGATGTTTGAAATTCCAATTCAGATGGCTATTGGTGGCAAAGTTATTGCCCGCGAAACCGTTAAGGCTATGCGAAAAGACGTTCTTGCAAAATGCTATGGCGGTGACATTACTCGTAAAAAGAAATTGCTTGAAAAGCAGAAAGAAGGTAAAAAGCGCATGCGCCACTTCGGTACTGTTGAAGTGCCACAAGAGGCATTTATGGCTGTGCTTAAACTTGATGATGAATAAAGAAATTTTTGAAAAGCTTGCAGAGTTAGAAATTGAATATGAAAAAATCGAGCACCCTGTTATGTTCACAATGGAAGAAATTGCAGAATATGGGCTTAATTCTCACGGTCATATTCCTAAAAACCTTGTTCTTCGTGATGTTAAGGGTACTCGCAATATGCTTGTTGTGCTTCACGGTGACAAAAGAGCTAATTTGCAGTTAATCCGTGCAGAAATCGACTCAACAAAATTAAGTTTTGCGTCTGACGAAAGACTTGAAAAATACTTAAAAGTTGAAAAAGGTTCTGTATCACCTTTTGGTGTTATTTATGACACCGAAAAAGAGCTTGAAATCTATTTTGACTCTGATTTAAAGAAAGAAGACATTGTTGGTTGTCACCCTAATGACAATACTGCGACTGTTTTCTTGAAATTCGATGACCTTGTGAAATATGTTAAATCTTGTGGTCATACAATCACTTACATAAAAGTATGAAAAACATAGGACTCTATCTACACATTCCCTTTTGCAAATCAAAATGCCCATACTGTGATTTTTACTCATTTTCGGGCAAAGATATTGAAAAAGACCAATATACAAGTGTTTTGAGAGAAAGAATTTTGACAAGTATTTCTACTTTACAGAGCAACGACAAGTGTAAAGCTAATACACTTTACATCGGTGGTGGAACTCCATCAGTTTTAGGTGCAAAAAATCTCACAACCCTTGTAAATGCGTGTAATTCTGGCTTTTTGACAGATGATGCAGAAATTACAGTTGAGTGTAATCCACACAGATTAGACGAAGATTTTTTCAAAGTTTTACAAGACTCAGGTGTAAACAGAATATCACTTGGTCTTCAATCTGCTATTGATAGTGAAAGACGGATTCTAGGTCGTTTAAGTGATAGAAATCAAGTTGAAAACGCTGTGAAAATGGCACAGAAAGTTGGTTTTTCTAATATCACACTTGATGTTATGTTGGGTGTGCCAAATCAAACCGAAAAGAGTTTAAATGAAACTTTAGATTTTTGTGTTTCTCTTGGTGTGCCACATATCAGCGCATATATGTTAAAGCTCGAAGAGAATACTCATTTTTATAAAAATCAACATAAATATGATTTCCCTGATGATGATTTGACTGCGGATTTATATTTGCAGATGTGCGAAACCCTTGAAAATCAAGGTGTTATGCAATATGAGATTTCAAACTTTGCGAAAAGTGGATTTGAAAGTCGTCATAATTTAAAATATTGGCATTGTGAAGAATATTTAGGGCTCGGACCATCAGCACATTCATTTTTAGACGGTAAAAGATTTTATTTTGACCGTGATTTCAATGCATTTATTAATGGCAATTTCCCAATTCAAGACGATTTTGGTGGAGATTTCACCGAATATGCAATGCTTAATTTAAGACTCGTTGAAGGTTTGAATGAAGACAAAGTTTTCGAAAGATTTGGACATTCAATTCCAAAAGAAATATATGCTAAATCAAAGATTTTCATCCAAAATGGATATATGACAAAAACCGAAAACGGTATTGCATTGTCCAGAAAAGGATTTTTAATGTCAAATACAATTTTGTCTGAAATATTATAAGGGTGTGAGAAAATGAAAAGATATGAAAACGATGGTGAGAAATATTTGTTACCATTAAAAATGCGACTTTTATCCCCTTATGTTGTTTTTGAAAAATCATATGTTTATTTCTTTTTAGGTGGACTTTTATCGGTTTTATTCTTATTTTCTATTAGACAAGGGTTTGCAAATATATCATCAACAGATATTCTTATCTGTGTGCTTATTCTGTTAGCTTTAATCTTTGCTTATGTCATTGTTGCGTCTTCTTCATACATAATTATCGATGACGAAAAAATTGAACATAAAAATTTCTTCAAGACAACAACCATTTATTGGAATAATATTTACAACTTGAGTATAAATATTGATGAAAATTTTACTGGTATGACTCGCGGAATCAAACATACTTCAGGAAAAATCATTGAAATCACTTTTGATGATACAGAAAATAATCAAATCACACACTGTATTGAATGTTTTAATAAATCTGGCATAAGTGCAGAAATGTTAGGGAACACAATACAAGGTGCCTACAATAAATCACATTAAAAGGCAATATTACCGACACCTTTTACAACATTGACAATCCATTTTACTTATGATAAAATACAAACCTATATATTAAAGAAAGGAGTGGACGATAATGCCTATTAAAATTGATGACCAATTACCCGCAAGACATAATTTAGAGTTGGAGAATATCTTTGTTATGACAGAGCAAAGAGCAAATATTCAGGATATTCGTCCGCTTAAAATTATTCTTCTTAACTTGATGCCTACAAAAATTGAGACTGAAACACAGATTTTGCGTCTTCTCAGTAACTCACCTTTGCAGGTTGAAGTTGAGCTTTTGCAAGTGGCTACACACGAAAGTAAAAACACAAGTAAAGAGCATTTGCTCAAATTCTATAAGACATTTGATGACATTAAGGACCAGAAATTTGACGGTATGATTGTCACAGGTGCTCCTGTTGAATTGATGCCTTTTGAAGAAGTTGACTATTGGGATGAGCTTTGCACAATCTTCGACTGGGCAAAGAGCCATGTTTATTCTTCTTTCCATATCTGTTGGGGCGCGCAAGCTGCACTTTATTATCACTATGGTATTCCAAAATACAGATTACCTGAAAAGATGTTTGGCGTTTTCCCACACAAGCCACTTGATATGTATCATCCGTTGCTTCGTGGATTCAGTGACCTTTTCTATGTGCCACATTCAAGACACACAGAAACAAAGAAAGAGGATATTGCATTGGTTAAGGATTTGCAGATTCTCTCTTATTCAGAGATTTCAGGTGTTCACCTTGTTGCAGATATGGATTGCAGAAATTTCTATTGCACAGGGCATTCTGAATATGACAGCGACACATTGGCTCGTGAATATTTCAGAGATTTACATAAGGGATTGGACATTAAAGTTCCATATAACTATTTCCCGAATGATGATACCAGACTCACTCCCCCACTCACATGGCGTGGCGCAGGTAGTTTGTTGTTCCAGAACTGGCTCAACTATTTTGTGTATCAACGAACACCTTATGATGTTAATGATATTAAATAAGAACAAAAAAGACCGAACAGATAATTCTGTTCGGTTTGTTTCTTGTTACGGACGATAGTCTCGCCTACCGGCTCAGTCGGTGCTTCTGCTTCGCGCAGAGGTGTCCACCGGACACCCGCACCCCCGACAGCCCGTTTTAAAGTGTGCTATCAAACCACAACGGGTCGTCGAGACGC
>CALEJD010000040.1 GCA_937898195.1 uncultured Clostridia bacterium
GCGGCGAAGGTAGCGGACTGTAAATCCGTGACGTTAGATACATCTGTGGTTCGAGTCCACATCTGCCGACCATACATGCGAGATTGGTGGAATTGGCAGACACTATGGACTTAAAATCCATTGATAGTAATATCGTAAGGGTTCAAATCCCTTATCTCGCACCAAGATATAACATCGCAGGGTAATTCATTGGCAGAAATCAAGGCTCATATCCTTGAAGTAGCGAGTTCGATTCTCGCCCCTGCAACCAGAATATTCGTGTGTCATTAGTGTTTAGCGACGTTGGTGACACACGTTTTTTATTTATAGTATCAAAGGAGGAATGTGTATGCGAAAATTCTTAATTATTACCCTTTCTTTGATTATGTCATTGTGCATAGCCACGACCTTCTCTTTTGGTGCAAGCGGTGTCGTAATCAAGAATTATAACAAAGTGCCTACCCTTACAATAGGTCAATCATATACCATTTATGGCACGATAAAATCCAAGAACACAATCAAGAGAGTTGAAGTTGGTGTTGTCAATGCCAAGACAAATAAATGGGAGACAAGGTATAATAAAAAGGTTGGCAAAAAGACATTTAGCATTTCCAAGGCAGACCCTTATGTTAAGTTTGGGTCACTTGGTGTTGGCGAACATAAGTATAGGATTTATGTTCACACATCTAAAAAGGTGTATACGGTTTTGAACCAACAGTTTTCTGTAGTGGCTAAACCTTCGCCTACTCCACCAACTCCACCCACCCCAACACCAACACATATGAAGACGGTTAAGGAACAACAGGCTTTTCTTAATACGGTTAATGTTGGCACCATTCAAGGCAGGATTGCCGAAGATGGTGTCAAGGGGGCGCAAACTACAAAAGCCATAAAATTATTCCAACAAGTAGAGGGGTTGGAAGTAGACGGAGTGTGGGGCAAAAACACAAATGCGGCTTCCAATAAAACTATTGTTATGAGTGGTAAGCGTAAGGCGATAAATTGGGCGTGTAGTGTGGCGAATGATAATTCATTTGCGTATGGTACAGGTAAGCGGGCGCATCGGTCTGGATGCTACTTCTGTCAGACCAATACTGGTAAGAGAAAGTACAACAAGCAACATAAAGGTGAGCCAAAGTATGTAAATGGTCACACATATACCAAGACTTATTGTTGCAACCCATTTATCACAGCCGCATATGCTCATGGTGCGCAAGACCCAACAGTATATAAGAAGTGTCATGCTGGTGGCTCTTATGGTATGACCCCAAGTGATTGGAAGAAATGCCCAAACTTTAAGACTGTTGGTGCATGTAAAAATGTTCCGTATTCAAAACTTCAAGCAGGAGACGTGATATTATCCAATAAAAACGTGAATAAGTGGACGCATCATGTATGGATGTATATTGGTCACGGAAGGTATGTAGAAGCGTCTGGTGGTACATGGAGCGCAAGCAGTATTGCCGTTAAGGGCGGTGCAAAGAGTAAGTATGCAAAATATCATTCCCACAAAGGAACATATGTAATGCGTTACGGTAAATAATCCCACGGTGTCGCTCCACCAAGAAGCGAGCAATTTATATAGACGGGGCGGTGACAAATATATAGCCGCCCCACAATATGCCTTTGTAGCACAATTGGTAGTGCGTCTCACTTGTAATGAGAAGGTTGCATGTTCAAGTCATGTCAAAGGCTCCAGAACATAGAGACAAGGATAGCCCTGTCTCTTTTTTTTTTAGTATAAAGGATACAAGGATAGTTATAATTGGGCATAAATAAAAGGTAAGGAGGAATAAGATGAACAAGTTTCTTAAATCGAATAAGACACAATGGCGGTTATTAAGAACCATCTTTCAAGGAATCTTATCTGTTCTGATAGCGAACATAGATTTATTGATTGGTGGCTTCGAGATTCCGATGGAGTATAAGGCTATGCTGGTTCCCGCAATCATGGCGGTGTTATCCCCTATCATGTCTTGTATTCAATCGCAAGGCAAGAATATTGAACCGTATGGTGGAGAGCGTGAAGGCAATCATTTTGTAGAGCACGAAGACTACGAACCAAGCGACGCTCATATCGAATAGGGGTGATACATATGGCAGTTACAGCAAGTCAAGTTGTATCACAATTAGAGAACCATTTAGGACAAAATGGTTCTTATTATTGGAAAAAGTATGGATTAAAAAAGGGTACAGCGTGGTGCGCCGCATCTGTTTCTGCTTCATTTGCCGATGCTGGTGCGAAGGATAAGTTTTATGGCGGTAAGCCTGTGTTTTACGTCCCCTATGCGCAACAATGGTTAAAGAAAAATTGCAAACATGTTCCGTTGAGCGATGTTCGTCGTGGCGATGTTATTATTTTTACATGGGACGGTAATGGTTATAACAAAGAGCGTGGCAGTCGTGACCATATTGGGTTTGCTCGTTCCGCAAGTAGTGGTAACACTTTGCACACTATCGAGGGAAACACTAATGGTGGCAAGGTAGCAACAAGGGAGCGTCCTGCGAAATATATTTACGGTGTATATAGACCTAATATGGACGGCGGGTCACCTGCCCCAACCCCACCAAAAGACGAGCCGCTTGAAGTTGATGGTGTTATGGGATATAATACCAAGTGCAGACTCCAAAAGTTCCTTGGGGTTGAGCAGGACGGCGTTATAGGAAAAAATACAACTAAAGCCCTTCAAAGGAAGGTCGGTTTGACTGGTAGGGACATTGATGGTGCTTGGGGAAAGAAGACGAATAAATATCTTCAACGGTATCTGACAGCCCAAGGATTCAAAACCAACGATGACGGCGTTATGGGCAAAGAGACGATTAAATCATTACAAAGATTCCTTAATAAATATTTTTTCGGTAGCGGGGGTGACACTCCAACCCCAAAACCAACGCCAACACCCACTCCAACACCAAGCGGGATATCTTTAGCCAAGGTCATTGATATTTCTGCTTGGCAAGGCGTAATTTCTGTGGATGGGTTTAAGAAAGCGAAAGCCGATGGAGTGACTGCCGTAATTTTACGTTGCTCATATACTTCACAAAAGTCCTTCTCGCTTCATATAGATAAGGTATTTAAGCAGAATATTGCTAACGCAAAATCGGCTGGACTTCCAGTTGGTGTGTACCATTATTCTCAAGCGATAACTGTTGCTGAAGCGAAAAAGGAAGCGGAGTATGTTATTAGCATTATTAGTGGAATGAAACTTGAACTTCCTGTTGCATTTGATTGGGAGTTTGGTGGTAGATTATCCAGAAGTAGAGCCATGAATAATGGTAAAGCAACTAACAAGAAAATCTGTGATGCGTTCTGTAACACAATTCAATCCGCTGGTTTTGTGCCAATGGTATACGCTAATTTAGACACACTGAATAACTATATCTCTAACGAACTATCTAAATCATGGAAGATTTGGGTTGCCCAATATAATAAAACGTGTGATTACAAATACCCAAGGTATTTATGGCAGTACACATCGTCTGGTAAAGTAAATGGCTTGAGTGGTAGAATTGACATGAATAAGGGGTGACAGTAAATGTCTACGACAGCGATAGTAAGTGTATGCGGCATCATTATGGCAATTGGTGGTGCGCTTGCCTATATTGGCAGAGCCATTAGTGCTATTCAGAAGCCACAAAAGGAGAACGAGAGAAAATTTGAGCATATTTATGAGTGTTTAACAAGGGATAAGGATGATATTGCCGAGTTGCGAAAATTGGCAAACGAAAATCGAGAAGCAATAGGGTTCCTTGTTAAGATTAATTTGGTGATGCTAAAGCATCTTGAGTCTGGTAATGATACCGGGGAAATGAGACAAACTATTCACGACGTAGAAGAATGGTTAATAGAACGTGGGACACATTAAGTTTCCACAATAATACATGGCGTAATGTCATGTATTATTCAAGTACACTCATTGGGTGTATTTGAATAATACATGAGATTCAAAAGGATAAAAAGGAAGGAGACGATTAATGGCTAAAGATACAATGCCGCTGGAATCTTACTGCGTGTGTTGCGGTAGAATGTATACGATAGAAAACTTTTATAAATCGACCAGCCCATATCATAACAATAAAGTCCTTCCATATTGTAAGGATTGTTGTCGGAAAATGGTGTTGGACTATATAAAGAAGTTTGGAAGTTTAGAGTGTGCTATGTGGATGACGTGTGCTAATCTTGGTATTCCATTTACCAAGCGGGCGTTTGAAGCATTGGAACGCACGATATCTGAACGTGGTACAACAACGGATAAATATAATTACGTTGGCAATTATTTGCGATGTTTAAGAACTACCAAGCGAAGGGAAGATAATTGGAAGGAATTCGCAGATACCGATGTATCCTTTGGCGATATTGCTACAATGCAGAAGCATGAGCAATCCATTAAACAAGAAATGGAAAAGTTCAAGTTGGATTGGGGATACCAAGAAGTGGAAGATTATCAATTTCTGGAATATCGGTTTGATTATTATACCGCTGACCTTGGCGAACTTAAACCGTCGCAGGAAACACTATATAGGAGATTATGCTTGGTTGAACTGGCTATTCGTAAAAAAGATGAAGCCCATGAAGACACTAAAGACGAGCAAAAGCAACTTATTCAACTAATGAAAACATTGGAAATCGACGACTTCCAGAACACCAAGGATATGACTATGGCTGAAAAGATTATCGAAGCGCAGATTGCTTGGATGGAAGAAGAAGAACCAGCGTTTCACTATAAAGACAAGGAAAAGTATAGGGACTTCTGCGGTATAGGCGCATATTGGGAAGACCATGTAAAGCGTCCGTTGCGAAATCTTTTAACTGGCTCAAAAGAATATACTCTGACCGATACACGGGACGAGATTGCTGAATATGATGAAGAGTAGGTGATTGCTATGACTCTTGAAGAATTGATTCGTCAAAAGAAGCAACGCCAAAAGAAAAAACACATACTTACAAAAGAAGAGCGTAAAAGGCAGGTTAGAGATTGGTGCACGTTTTACAGGCGTAACTGGAATATATATGCCAGAGATAGGCTTGGTATCAATCTTAAACCGTTCCAAGAAATTATGTTATACCTTCTTGGTGTGAGTAATGTCTTCTTCATGATGTGTGGTCGTGGTCAATCCAAGACGTTTATGGCGGCATTAGCGGCGTTTATTAAATGTTTGCTCTACCCCCATTCAGAAGTTGTTTTAACGGCTACCACCATCAAAACAGCCAAGAAGATGGTAAAGGAAAAAATGGAAGGCGAGTTGTGCGATAGGTTTTCGCCCGTGTTGAACTGGATGTATAAAAATGGCTTGATTAAATTCTTCTATAACGAAGAAGAAATCAAGGTTGATTTTGTGTTCAACGGTTCATGGATTAAAGTTCTGCCGCAGGTAGACTCTTCAAGGGGTGAAAGAGCGAATACACTTGTCTTTGAAGAGTGTCGATTGTTGAAAAAGGAAATGGTTGATTCTGTATTCCTTCCTATGCGACATGCACGGGTTCCATCATATAGGTTGTTACCAGAGTATGAAAATGACCCACGGCTTGTGGAGCGGGCGCAGATTATATATCTGACATCTACAAGATACAAGCATGAGTGGTTCTGGAACGCTTGGAAGGTATGCGTAAATAACTTCTATGCGAGCACACGACTTGTGTATAATATTTTCGCTGGCGATGTTGTTACATCCATCTATCATAAATTTATGACACAAGAAGATTTTGATATTGCTAAAATTGAAGCGTCAGACCTTGAGGTTAGGATGGAATATTATAACGAACCACAAGGCGAGATTGAAGGAAGTTTTTATACCTTGCAGATGTTTAGTTCTAATCGAAACATTCCACATAAACGTGCGTTTATCCCGCCAGACACAGAAGAATTTGTGGTGGATTATGCACGGGGTGAATTGCCATGGTTTAGACCAAAGAAGGAAGAAGAAGTTCGTGCGCTATACATTGACTTTGCTTTTACTGATACAACAAGCAAAGATAATGATGCAGATAATACAGTTATTGGGTGTATGTCTGGATATCCAAATGAAAAGCGCGACCACTTCCTACGCAATTGTGAATACATGGAAACGTATTCTGGTGGTCAAAAGGACGAGACTTTGTTGCGTATTCGTGAATTATTCTTCTATTATGATGCTGATGTTATATTATTAGACCTTCGTAATGGTGGGGAAGACCGCTGGGTGGACTTGTCAAAGTCATATTATCATGAAGAATTAGGCATACAAATGTCTGGATTCGGGATATATGATAATGATGAGATTATGAGTTTTTATTGTGACAAGACAAAGATAGACAATTTAAGAAGTAGAACGGTAGACCCTAATGCATCGCACGTTGTTATCCCTGTAATCGGTACAGCAGAAAGAAATAACAACTATCATCTTGTGATGAAGACATCTTTACAAAACCATATCATTCGATTTTTAGTTGATGAAATGGTGGCAAAAGACGAGTTGCAAGAGAACGGTGTATATAGCACATGGAGTTCCAAGAAACGTATGAGAGAATTGCTTGGTCATGTGCAATTAGATATTATGATTATTGATGAAGCAATCAAGTTACAACAGGTGATTAACAAGGGTTTTATTTCATTGGTAACGGTTGGGCGTAACAAGCGTGACCGAATTGTTGCTTGTGAATATGCCAATTATTTCTATCATCTGCTTGAACTTGATATGATAAAAAATGAAACCACAACCCCATTTGATGCGTCAGAATGGCAATTATGGGGTGAAACATAATAAAAGAAAGGAGGGTGCCATTTGGGAGATAAAGAAGAAAAGAAGGAATTGTTAAGCCGAGAGCAAGTATGGTCTGTCTTACAATTTGCCGATGCACTGTATAAAGGTACATCTTGGTTGTACGGCGGTGGTGTTTATACGCCAGAAATATTAAATCAGAACCTTACTAATCTCGACAAAGACATTCAGAAGCCAACTTATCAAAAGGTGTTGAAGGCTTTAAGCAACGCCCCAGATAACGAAGAAGTGCTACGCTCCTTTTCGCAATACATGGAATACTTCGACACGATATATAATAAAGTGTTGAACTATAAAGCAGACATGTTGTCCTTTGACCTTAATGTGGTTTGTGAGAATGCGAGTGGGTCTGATTATAAATCAAAGGAATATAAGGAAGACAAAGCAAGGGTCAACAAATTTCTATTTAACTTTGATTACCAACATGTTTTTCGTGACATAGTAAAACAACTTCTGCGTAATGGCGTTTATTATTGTTGGTATCGTGAGACTCCCCAGAAGAAGGGTGTGCAGAAATATGCCCTACAAATGCTCCCACAGAAATATTGTAAGATAACTGGATATTGGGAGAATGGGCTGTTGTTTGATATTGACCTTACATTCTTATTAAGTGGAATGGTTGACCTTGGATTGTATGCTCCGATATTTGGTGAGTATTTTGACGAATTATTTGACCCAACAAGTTATAAGAAGTATATCCCGTCCAATCAATTCAATAAGCGTGATGGTACATGGGCGTTCTGGGTGCAGACGTCACCAGATAAAGGTGCATGGTGTTTTAAGGCAGATACAAGCACATTCTCCACAGTGCCGCCTTTAGCGCATTTGATGCGTAATACAATTTTAGATGCGGAAGTGCAAAAGTTGCAGTATGATAAGGATTTTGCCAGTGCGTATGGAATCCTTGTTGGTCAGATGATGATGAAAAAGGACTCCAAACAGACTAATGACTTTGCTATTGAGCCAAAGGTGCTTGGTCAATTACTTAACCTTGTGCAGTCTGGGTTGAGCAAGAACATTAAGGTTGGTGCTATGCCGACAGAGAATAATAAGTTCTATCAATTTGAAGATTATAACGAGAACATGTATACTAATCAAAACCTTAACACATCTGCGCTTGGCGCAAGTGCTACAAGGGTTATTTATACTACTGACAAGTGTTCTGAAGCGGAGTTGATTGCACAGATTACTACCGACGCTGGCGAAATCAAGAAGTTATACTATCAATTTGCGAATTTTCTTAATTTCTTTGTAAACAAGAAGACCAAGAAATATAAATTTAATTTTCATTTTGATGGACTTGAATATTGGTTCGATAAGGAAGCCCGTAGGGACAAGATGCTTGAATTGGCTGACCGGGGAATCATCCTTGGTGAAGGTGCGTGGGCGCAAGCCTATGGTATCCCGCCACATATCTTCGAGCAGTCGTTAGATGAAGGTAAGAATGGTGGATTAGTAGATAAGTTAGGGCAACTGATATCTATTCATACAGCGTCTAATACAACCAATGACGAAGGTGGCAGACCGCTTAAACGAAGGGTTAAGACATCAAGTAGAGATTATGACAAGAAGCGGACAGGTAAAAGGACATAAGGGGTGATATGATGGCTATGGAAAATCAAGAAAAATTAGTACAATGCTATACCGATGTTTTGGAAACACTGTCTACTTTTACATATAATCTTGTGGAAGAAAATAATTTGGATAAGATTAGCGAGTGGCTTGACTTGGTGGAAAAGACGTCTGTTATCTTGAAGCGTATTGGTGAAACACAAATTTTAGAAGAGGTCGAATACGACCTTGAGCCTAAAGAAGAAAAGGAAGAAGAAGCGAAGGCAGGTGATGAAGAAGTATGAATGTAAGTGACGGCACCATTAAGGCAATCCATGATTTGAACGGTGAGTGCTTTACGATGAATCGTTATTGGGACGCAACGGTATCTGTTCTTGGTGTGACCTATGTATGTGCTACAGCGAGCAAGATGATTCATCATTATATTGCGCATTGGTATCCTGCCATTGCTGATACATTAAATGAGAAATGTCTTGAGAACTTCAACATTGTAGCATATTATCCAGCGACTCCCGCTGGTGATGTGTCTTATGATGGATTACAAGACATGATGGAGCAGATGTTAGATAAAACTATTACGTTCCAGAACAAGGTTATGGCTACACGGCAGATTGCAAACGATAATCAAGATTATTCTGTCGTGGTCGAATTGGATAAGATTCTTATTGAAGTGAATGAGCAAGTTGGTCAAATGTTGTTGATTAATGATAAGGCGCAACAGTATGGCAATAACTACACTGCATTCGATAAGGATTTTCCTACGTTCTTTTTTATTTCAAATGAGTAGTTATGTTGTATACCGTCACGTCGCTCCAAATGGTAAGGTGTATGTTGGAATAACGTGTCAAAAGCCAGAGTATAGGTGGGGTAAGGACGGTAATGGATATCGTAGTAACGCACATTTTATGTCGGCAATACAAAAGTATGGTTGGGATAATTTTAAGCATGAGATTATTTTAGATGGGGTAGACAAAGAAAACGCCGAGTTAGCAGAAGAAATCTTGGTAAGTGTATGGAACTTAACAGATAGAAGGTTCGGATACAACAAAAAGGATGGTGGAGCGTCTAATTGTCAATTTTCACAAGAAGTTATAGACAAGTTATCATACTTAAACAGCGGCGAAAGAAACCCTAATTATGGTCGTTGTGGTGATAAACATCCAATGTATGGAGTTCGTGGCGAACAAAATCCAAGATACGGGGTGAAACACACAAAAGAATCAAGGGCTAAAATATCGAAAGCGAGAAAAGGTAAGTGCGTTGGTACAAACAACCACATGTATGGGAAGAAAGGAAAGGCTAATCCAAATTATGGTAGGGTTTGTTCCGAAGAGACAAAGCGTAGGATTTCGGAATCTTCTCATAAAAAAATGGTAGCACAAATAGATAAAGGTACAAATAGCATCGTTGCAGAATTTTCTTCCATGAGCGATGCGGAAAGATTAACCCATGTTCCAATTAGCAACATTTCAAAGTGTTGCGCTGGTGAGCGAAAGACTGCTGGTGGGTTTGTTTGGAGGTGGGTATAATGCTGTGTCGTGGAGTTCCAAAGGATACAGCGAGGTTCTTTCAAGTGTCGAATAGTGAAATGGTGCACTTCCTAATGCACAATGGGGTCTATCCGTTGTATAGTGATGGGAATCTATTTTATTTTAGGCAGACACCAGAATGTAAAGAACTTATGTCGGTGTACCGACAACAAATCTCGAAGAAAGGAGGAAAGTAAATGCAATCAAAACGATGTAGTTTTTCTGTTGACAATGTAAACATTGTTGAAGAAAATTCAAATTCTCAATTTGCGACATTGGAAGTTGATGTTTGCCGTTCCGGGGAGAATTCACATAATATGCCGATTCCACGGTCTGCCATTGAGAAAGCCGCTTCAAGTGTAAAGGGCAAGCCCATTCTTGCGGCGTTCCAGTTTGCAGACACGGATTTTGCTGGGCATGAGATTGACGAACAACCAGTTGGATTCTTTGTTGAAGAAGAACCAGAATTGGTCGAAAAGGATTATCATGGTAATCCAGAATTATATATTCGTGCAAAAGGTAAGGTGTGGAAGCGATACTTTGAAAACGCCATGGAAATCTTTAAAAGGAAGAGTGGCAAAACGGACGTGTCTATGGAGATAGATATGTTAGACTTTGAAGAGCCAGACCAAGGAAGGGATGGTGTGATTAATCTGTTCTCGATTTTAGGTTGCACACTGCTTGGTGTTCGCCCAGCCATTGATGGTAGCGAAGCAAGGGTGATGACATTCTCTGAAATCAAGGACAAGTACGATGAAGAATCGCAAAGTGGGTCTGACATTGAACGATTTGCAAATGAAAGAAAGAGTAAGATGGCTGAAGTATCATACAAAATTAACAAGACAGAATTAAAGGAAACGCCATGGGGCGACGTAGACAAGACGGCGATGCGGAATAAGATTATGAAGGCAATCAATAAAGCGACGCTGGTTAAGTCTGTGTATGCTCTTGTAGAGGACGGATGGCAAGATGCGCCAAGTCAGCATCTGAAATATCCTATCATGCAATTAGTTGGCGATACCTTCTATTATAATCGGTATGCTTTAGCGTCTGCATTAGCGTATGCGAAGCAAGAGAACGAGCAGTCGGTTATTAGTAAAATTGAAAAGTTATATAGAAAGTTCAATCTTGAGGATGAAGGTGGTGACGACAAAGATATGTCCAAAGAAAAGAAGAACATGGAAGCCACAGAAGTTTTAGAAGAATCCAAGTGCGCTGAAGAGGAAGAAGTCATGCAGGACGAGCAAGTAATGCAAGACGGAGAGCAAATGGCTGATGAAGAAGCCATGCAAGACGAAGAGCAGATGGCTGATTCGGAAGAGACTTTTGAGTCTGGCGACGAAGAAGAAGTGGACAAGGCTGATGAAAACGACGAGCCGAACGATGAAGATGCAGAAGGCAGTGATGACCGTGCAGAAGAGTTTGGTGAAGACGAGCAGATGCAAGACGAAGAGGAAATGTGTAATGGCAAAATGTCGTTAGACGTTAACGCTTATGCTGGTGCAATGCTTGAAATGTTAAAGGCTGAAACCGATGAACAAAGGGATGAAGCCCATAAGTTAGGACTGTCCGAAGACGAAAAATTAAATATCGTGATGAATGAGTGCTACAGTATCGCTTGCGAGTTAGCCGAACTGCGTAAGTTTAAGATGGATAAACTGCAAGCCGATACAGAATTTGCCATTTCGCAAATTCTTGCCGAAGTCAGACAAGACCTGTCGCAAGACAAGTTCGATGAACTGGAAGCGCAAGCGAAGGAATGTTCTTTCGATGACGTGGAAATGTTTAGGCTGAAGGCACAAGCGTTCGCCTATCAGAACGGTATTAAGAAAACGAATAAAAGGCAAGACACACATATCCGCATGGGATTTGACCAAGATGTGGAAAAGAAGGAAAAGAGAAATGTGTTTGCCGAAATCTTAAATAAATAAGGAGGAATATACAATATGGCTAATGGTGTAATTGTTGAATCTCGTATTCAAGCGACAAACATTGATGCGCTGAACAGAACTGCGCAGACTGAAAGCACTGACGTTGCTGGTGGTGGACTGGTTGCTCTGGCACCGTCTGGCACACAAGGCAATGAAGTGTGGACTGCCACAACTCCGAGCGATACGCTGACAGGACTGTGGATTGCGTACAACCCGGCAGAGCATCTGACCAAGGTTGGCGACAAACTGTTTGCTGGTCTGTCCGAAGACCCCAGAGATTATGTGAACATTGGTGGAAGACCGTTTGATGTGTTCAAGCCGCAGATTGGTGACGAGATTGTCATCACCGAGGATTGCGTGGATGCTTCTGTTTCCAGTGCTGTTGCTGGCGACATTCTGGAGTCCAAGGCTTCCCAGACTACGTTTGCGAGAATCGCCGCTGGTACTGGCGCAACTGCTAATCACACTGCGTTTAAGATTGAGTGGGTTGGCACACTGCCGTTCCCGCAAGGTGGGATTGGTATGGAACAAGTTAAGGCTTTTAGATGTGTCTGCATCCAAGAGTAACTTAACAATATAATTATAGGAAAGGAGATACACATATAATGGTAGAATATACAAGAATTAAGAACTTCGCCGCTAATAGTCCCAAACTGTACGAAGCCATGAAGATTTATGGCGAGCACTGTCTGGCTGAAAGGGGCGTTGCTGGCAAGCAATTCTCCACCGAGTCCAAGGACGTTATGGAGGAAGCCATTAACAAGGAGTTCATGGATGAACTGTGCAGACGTACTGGCATGACTCCCGACGATAACTTTGACGGTTCTATGAAGCGTTTTGCGAATCACCCGTCCGTCATCAAGATGGCTGACGATATTAGAGATTTTCTGGTTGACATGCTTCTGCCCGAAACTCTGCTGACTGGTTCTCTGCGTTACTTTGCTGACTTCCGTTTCGCTGACCTTGGCGATTCGATGACGTTCAACATTGAGAACAACGCTCTGTACAATGTCTCCAAGGCTGGTTACAGGAAGAGAAGCACCAACCTGCAAAAACTGTTCGATACCACTGTGACGCTGGTTCCGATTAACCACGACGTGACTGTTGGTACCGACCTGTTTGAGATTCTCTCTGGTCGTGTTTCCATCGCCAAGGAAGTCATGAAGGCTGTGAGAAGCATTGAGACTGCTATGATGTTCGATGCTTATGATGCGTTCGCCACGGCTACAGGTAGCCTGTCTGGTAATCTGGCTGTTGCCAATTACAGCGAAGCGTCTCTGATTTCTCTGTGCGAGACAATCACTGCCTACAACCAAGGTCGGAAGGCTGTCATCATTGGTACGCCTGTTGCGCTGAAGAAGGTTCTGCCTACGAATGCCAACTATAGATACCTGCTGGATGACGAGTATGTAAAATTAGGTCATCTGCAAACTTTCAATGGAAAAATTTATTTAAGCGACATAGCATAAATAAAGATAAACCATGCATATACGGCGACGTGTATGTACTTGGGGTTAAATGCTGGTAAATCCTAAAGACCCATATACACCCAAACAGTAATTGGAAACGATATGCTGTGTGGTTGCGAAAGCAGAAAAAAGGAATGGGTATGGCACAAGGTTAAATCCTAAATGCTGTTGATAATGGACGTTCAGCAGGGAAAGTCCTGTTGACATTATATTGTATTTATGATATAATGTTATGGAAGACCCTCAACGACTATCCGATTGTGTCGGAGTTAGTATGCAAGCCAATGGCATACGAAAAATCCCACTCTGATTTAGTATCAGATGAACATATAGTCTGGACTTATGTGAAAGCATAAGGAGTTTGCCAGTGATGGTAAAACCGCTACGATGTTGCGAATCGTGGTGAACAAGATAAATTACTTAATAGTTAAACCATAAAATTATTTGTAACCACCTATTCAAAGTAGGTGATAAGAATGCCGAGAAAAAGAACACACGAAGAATTTGTAAAAGAACTGCAAGTTAAGTTGCCTAATATTGTTCCGTTAGAAGAGTATAAAAACAATAATACGAAGATTAGGTGTAGGTGCCTAATCCATGACGAGGTATGTGAAAGCACACCTAAAAGGCTACTTGCGGGTCATCAATGCTGTAAGAAATGCATTAGCGAGGACAAGCGAAGGAGATTGGTTCGCACTCACGAAGAGTTCTTACAATTATTGAAAGATAAAAACATTGATGTTGTTCCTTTAGAAGAATATGTTGATAATACAACTAAAATATTATTCAAATGTTCTTGTGGAGATACATGGGAAACAACGCCAGAAAGGGTGTTGTTGGGCAACCATTGTAAAAAGTGTGGTTACAAAAGTTTACTTGGTAATAAAAATCATTTTTATAATCCCAACTTATCGTCTGATGATAGGTTAAATGCGAAGTATCGCTTTAGACAACCAGAGTATAAGAAATTTATTCGTGCGTGTTTTGAGCGTGACGATTATACTTGTCAACTTACTGGTCTAAAATCGAAAGGCGATATCGTTGTCCATCATTTGAATGGCTATAATTGGGATATAAAAAATAGGTTTAATGTTAATAATGGCATCACATTAAACCAAGTAATACATAATGAATTCCATAAGTTGTATGGCAAAGGCAACAACACAAAAGAGCAATTTATAGAATTTGTTGATATGCTTTATAAAAATAATCGTGTGGATAAAAAACGGTACGATTATATTATGAGTAAAATAACTATTAAGTAAAATATCGAAATCGTTATGATGTCCTGCCGCTGGAGCAGGTTGCGAATCCTTACGACACCACAACTCCGTACAGCATGAAGTTAGACGACACAAAGATTTGGGTTGTCTCTCCTGCGGCTGACAAGATTGTGAAGATTGGTGTTGGTGGCGAAATGATGTCCCACACTGATGCTATCTATGACAATGCGAACTTACTGCAATTGTCCACGATGCAGAAGGCTTGGGATACGCAGGTTATTACGAATTCCGTTTGCGGAATCGTTAAGAGCCTTGGCTAAAACCACAACTATCGAAGGGGTGGTAGAGATATCACCCCTTCTTATGATTGAAAGGAGATAAAGGAATTATGGCGACAAGCGATACTACCAAAACTAAAGCACCTACCAAGGCGCAAATTGAAAATGAGTTAAAAGAAACCAAGGACGCATTGGCAGAAGCGATGGCGTTAATTAAGGAGTTAAAAGAGCAGAAGGTTGTTACACCACAGGTTGTTGTGCAATCCGATAACAAGCACACATCCAAGATTAAGTGCATCAATCTTGCCCATAACCCTGTCAATATTTCCACGCTTCCCGATGGTGGCGGCAGAATGTTTACGTTTAATCAGTATGGTCAAGCACACTTCATTAAGTATGACGACCTGCTTGATATTGTATCTGCCTACCCAAACACTATGGAATCTGGTTTAATTTACGTTGCCGACAAGGATTTCTGTGAAGAAAATGGTCTGTATGACCAAGGCACAATCTACACCAAGGAGTTGCTGGATAAGATTGTTTATCTGCGTGATGATGTTGATGTCGATTTGCTGAAGGGTATGAGTAAGCCGCTTCTTGAGACTACCATTACGGAAATTGCAAGATTATATCATAATGGTGAATATATGGAGCCGAACAAACTCGCTGTCATTAAAAATGACCTTGGATTCGATATCGAAGCCATGGCTGATGATGTTATAGTTTTGGAAGATAATAAAGTCAAATAACACAATAAAAAAGGAGGAAATTTATTATGTCTACTCCTTTTAGTAGTATTATTGACAGAGCGTTAATTGTCATTCGTGATTATGGATTGGATGCGTTATATAAGGACGATGAAGACGCATTTGAAGGTGTGCTTCAAGCGTACTTAATTAAGGGCGTACCAAGATTCACGGAATGTTTACAGCCGTTGACATACGATTTAACCATACAGGAATTTGATTCCGATTTAACTGATGCCGAGATTGATATTCTTGCTGACCATACGGTGATTTGTTGGTATGAAGATAATATCAATGATGTGCTTGAGTTTAAAGAAACGCTTCAAGACAGGGAGTTTAAGCGACTTGCCACGGGGCAAAACCTTAAACCAAGACAAGATTATCTAACCATGTTATATACACGGGTGCGTCAAAACGCCACAAATTACCAGTGGTCGAATTTCGGGTCACTTCCATTTTTTGGGGGTGGTGCGTGATGAATAGATATGGCGGTGCGGTATGGAAATGTCTATCCATTTATGACACCTATGGTGCGGATAGTTATAACGGATATCTGTTTAAGTTAATCGTTAGAATGTCCAAGGAAAACGATTTATCTGACGCAGAAAAGAGAGTTTTAGATATGCTCAAGGGCTTGAAACAAACAAAAGATATTGCCACCAAGGAAGATGTGCGAAGCGTTATTTTAGATTGTTCTGCGATGTTGTATGACGAATAGGGGGTGTGGGCATGGATTTACCAATGTACCAAAATATGCGGGAATTGATAAAAGACCCCAACACCTACTATCTTGACCACTTACAAGCATTAGTGAATGACCGATGGGAGAACGGCACACAGACAGCATTCAATGTGTGGCAAGAAGAGCCATTTGCCAGTGGTAAATGGGATGAAGTGCACATAAGTATCGACACGGCGATTGATATTGGTACTGGATTCAAGAAGGGTGATGACTTCAAGGTGTTCTCACATAAGAACATTTCTCATCAAGTTCCCCTTGGCACCATGTTCAAAACCGATAGAGATTATTGGATATGTATCAACACGAATGGCTTTGCCAGTCCAACCAATTCTTGTGAAGTAAGACGATGCAACAATATCATGAAATGGATTGACCCACAAACTGGATATGTTAACAAACAATGGTGTTGTATTGATTATGAATTATCCAGCCCACAACCATTAAAGGATAGAGATATTGTTGTTGCTAATGGACATGTGTTTATTACCGTGCAAGGTAATGATAGAACAAGGGCATTGAAGAAGAACCAACGGTTTATCTTTAATGGACAAGCGTATAAGTTAATGGGTTGGCAGACGTTGCTTGACGACGAAGCCACGCAAACTCATTCTAACTTGCTATATATTGATATGTATTTAGACATGATTAAGCCCACAGATGATATGGTCAATATGATTGCGAATGCAGATGACTATAAATATAGCATTGACATTCAACCAGATTTTGACGAGCAAGTGCAAGGGTTCACCGGGCATATTTCTGCTACCGTTTCTCTGAATGGTGAAGTGGTAGACAGGGAGTTGCTATGGGCTGGTAATGATTATGTTGAAGTCGATACACAAGGCAACTACACACTAATTGGCGAAAGTGGTACTGTTGCTAAAATCAGCGTTTCCATTGATGGCAACCCAGATTTAGTAGCAACCCACGAAGTGGCTATTGTTGACACATTAGAAGATAATTATGAGATTGTTATCTCCCCGGCATTTACAGAAGTGCGGCAGAAACTACCGCAATCATTCAGTGTATATCTGTATAACAACGGAGTGCAACAAAGTAATGAAGTAGAGTGTGATTGTTCCGGGGCTAATCCATCCCATTATACTTTAGTGCAAGATGGACATGATTTTATTTTGCATGTGGACAAGATAAGCACAGAGCCATTAGTGATGACGTTTACTTCTGACGAAGTGACCAAGACGATTAACGTAATGTTGAAGCCGTTTTTCTAATGGGGGTGATATAATTGGCTATTAGAGCACAGAATAATAAATTTCTTTCTCTGCCATATATCCCATTTAAGATTATAATGGCTTTATTGGAGAATGACAACTTTTGTAAGTTGATTTATTACAATACGGTCGATGCGCTTGAGCGTCCCAACTTAACCACCGAGCAAAAGCGAGGTTTAATTTGGGATGGGCAAGACAACATGGACGATTATCATATATTTATGACAAATGTACAACCCAACGAAGAAACGATTAATAGAACCATATTGAAGATATATAGATACAATTCTGACCCCATAGATAGGGTTCATGCTGTTGTATCTTATGCTTTTGATGTGCTCTACGGCTCGAAAATGCCGTTAGTGCGTTGTAACGGCATAACCTGCAATCGTGGTGATGTGATTGAAATGGAAATAATGAAAACACTGAACGGCGAAGATGTTGCTGGTGTTGGGTTTTTACAATATGATGATGACCTTACCGCCTTATGTCGCTCGCAGGTCGGTATAGGAAACAACTACACCTTTACAGGTCTATCAATCATTATGGCTACGCAAGTAATGGATATTGAGGATGGTGGTTGTTAATGGACGATATCAAAGGATATGTGGATAAGTTCGCTACCTTTGGTCGTCCAGTAGAATATAAAGGGTTAAAAATGGAACCAATCGTAGTAGGCGATTCAGAATTGTTTTATAATGTTATTGGTGTGCTACAGATTGAAAAAAACAAAGTCCCAGACGTAAATATTATTCAGATGAGTTATTTAGAGTTTTTATTAAATCTAATAGCCATAGATGAGAGTGTGTTAGATAATACACTTGTGTTATTTAGTATGATATTTGGTGATATGTATCGTGAAGAGTTGTTGCTTGACGATAAGGAGTTTGCACCGCACGAATTATATGTTTATACAATGCCTAATGGGGAACAGACATATAGTGTGAATGGATGGGACATAGAAATGAAATTGCGAGACAAAGGAGCGAAATTAATCATACATGGTGTTGAAATTTCACCAAATGAATTTGACGAAATCAGAAAAATAATTATGTATCAAAACATATTTGATTATCGTGACGAGGAAATGAGTGAAGACTTTCGTAAGGTTGTTGAGCAATATTATGCCCTGCGCAATAGGGGCATGCACAAGCCTACCTTGGAAGAGAAGGTTATGGCTGTTATTGTTAATACCGCTTATACAATGGAGCAGATTGAGAAAATGCCGTTGCGTACTTTCGATGCATTGTTCCAAGCGAGCGTAAGCAAGGTTGACTATATATCGAGCAAGGCACTTGAGCCGCATCTTAAAGAAGGGCATCATATTGACCATTGGATTTATTATGAAGAAAAGGGTAAGTATGACGGCATATTCAAGGATGCAGAATCCCTTGCGAAGAAAATCACAAGTCTATAATTAAAAGGAGGAAGAATATATGGCTAAATATATTTTAGCAGGTGTGGGTACGATTGAAGCCTTCACACAAGGTACCAATCCGAGTAAGATTTTTACTTCCCAGACCCTGCAAGAATCTGGTCTTTCCATCAGCGTAACCGCTGAAGATATTCGTGGTGGACTGTCCAACCCGATGCTGGGAAGATACTTCCATGATTCCATGCTGGAGTGTAACATTACCGATGCTCTGTTCGACCTTAACTATCTGGCGCAGAACGTAGGTGGTGCCATTACTTTTGGTGGCGATTCTCTGGTGACAGAATCCGTTAAGACTACTGCGGAAACTATTACTGTGGTTGGAACGCCTGTTGCTTTTGGCGATGCTGGCACTGTTGGTTGGTATACCGAGCAGGGTAAGGATGATTGGAAGATGATTACCTTTACTGGTAGTTCTGCTACAGTAAGTGGTCTGGAAGCCGATGTTGATGTTTGTGTACAATACAATTCTCACAATGATGGTATGGAGTGCTTCACGATTTCGTCCAGCATCATTCCAAACGAAGTGCACATGATTCAAAGATACCCCCTGTTCTCTGCTGGCACAGATGTTAACAATCTGACAGCCAGTTCGCAGGTTGGTGAACTGATTGTTGACATTCCGAGATTCCAGTTTGCTGGTAATGTGGAACTGTCTCTGTCGAGTTCTGGTGCGGCTACTTCTGCTCTGTCTGGTTCCGCTCTTGCTGTTTATACGACTGCAAATTGTAAGGATATGGGCGTATACGGCGAGGTTAAACTGAACCTCTTCGGTGGCAATTGGTATGACAAACTGATTGCTATGGCTGTTGATGGTGCGGACATTGACCTTGCCCAGAGTGCCACCAAGACTCTGAAGGTCATTGGTATCTATGAGAACGGTACTGGCATCATTAGCAACGCCAATCTGACGTTTACATCTGATGCCACCTCGATTGCGCAGGTCGGCTCCCACACAGGTGTTGTTACTGCGCAGACCACTGCTGGTACTGCTAATATCGAGATTGTTGCGACTGACAAGCCAGCGATTGCTTGCTATGCCAGCGTGACGGTTGCGAGTTCGTAAGCATAGAATTTTATTGATAAAAATAGGGACAAAACGACAAATTTTGTCCCTATTTTTTTACATATTTAGGGACAGGTTGGTGGTATAATGTCTTGCCAATATTGTTTAATCGGTGATTATTTTGGAATGTGTACATGTTCCATAACAAATAGCCAATGTCCATTTATGCGTAGATGCAGTGTTGAGCGTAGGTGGCTACCACTTGGCGGCATGGATAATTGTACGCTTCAAAACAAAAGAAAGGTTAAAACTATGTTAGGTGCAAATGAATATGAGGTTCAATTTGAGCGTAGCGGGAAATTATATATCGAGCGCAATGGTGCGATGATTAAAATCGCCAATCCATTTGATTATACCCCCGATACAATTGAATTGGTTCAAGTTGATAATGAGTTATACATCAAGGGTTTCGAGCCAAAGAAGGTCGAGCCAAAGAAGGTCGAACCAAAGAAGGCAAAGAAGCCAGTGAAAAAGAAAGATAAATAATCATGAACATGGTAGTTAATTCTGGTGATGTATATCTTTGTAATTTTGATATGAGTGCTTGCGGTAGTATGCAAGGTGGTATTCGTCCATGCGTTATCATTGACAACAAGATGGCGTGTGCTTTTTCGCCTTGCATACACTGCGTACCATTAACATCACAAGAGAAAAAAGAACTGCCGTTGCATTACATATTAGATACAACGGACTGCGACTTTCTTGATAAGGATTCGATTGCGTTATGCGAGCAGTATACCTTGATTGATAAGTCACAATTAAAGGATAAAATTGGAGAGATTACAAGATTAGATGTGCTACGCATTGTAAATTTATGTAAGAAGAATTTTCCGTTTAATTACTAACGGATTGGTAAAGGAGATAAAGATATGATTAGAGTAGATATGCCGAAGGCAACATACATTAAGAAGTTTGACATTAACGTGGAACCATATGTGAGGTCTGCTGATGTGGTCGCTATTGGTGAGACAGCGTTACAGATGGATAACATTGTCGAGCAAGAAATCTGTATCGCTGTGAATGTGCTTCGCCAGTGCACGGATATTGATGTCGACGGTGCGTTAGATAACATGGACGTTGACTACATTATGTACAGTGGACTATGGGATATCGTGCAGGATTATGTGATGAACGTAGATGAAATTAGGGAGTACATTGCACATCGTGAAGACATGGGGGTAGCGATTGCAAGATTCTTAAATGTGACTGCACCAAAATTCCTTGAAGAGATTGGTGGAGATTTAGACAAATATTTAGGCGACGCTAACTTAAACGATTTCGTAAAAAACGCACCAGAAAAATTAAATGAGATTTTGGATATCGTTAAGGAAGACGGTAATGCGGATATCATTCGTGGGGCGTTTAAGATGAACGAAGTCGAACCCATTATTGAAAAGGTAGATGATGAAGAATGATAGATAGCACTGCTGAATTTCATGCCGTAATTGGTGCCGCTGTTACGGCGGCGTTGATGGAAGTTATGGAAAAGGCATACAAGCAATTACAACTTGATGTTCAAAGAGATATTTATAATGCTTACTCACCAACAGATTATCAACGCACAGAAGGGTTACTCACATCATGGCAAAAGCGTGTTGGCATGTTGGACGCAGAAATGTGGTTCGACCCTACACGCTTACCCAAAAGTCCAAATAGTTGGCAACATAGTAGTAAATACGATGGTGGCGATACCAGAGCGGTAATACTTGATATACTTGAAGCCGGGTACAATGCTTATAATATGAATACTGGTAAACCAATTCCTTCACGCCCAATGTGGCAAAATTTTTTGCGTGATGTTGATAAGAATTTAGACAAGTGGGTGCGAGCCGCATTACGTCATCAAGGATTGGTGGTGGTTTAATATGAAAGTATTAGGATTGGATATGAGTAGCCAGAAGAGTGGCTACGCATTTTTCGTTAATGGAAAACTAAAGGATTATGGGCTGTGGGAGTTAGACCATTCAGATGAAGGTGATTGGCGACAGCGTATTGCGTTTATGGCTAACTGCGTCAACAAATATTGCCGTGGTCGGGCTGTTGATGTGATATATGTTGAAGATGTGCCCCCAATCATGGAAAACACCCAGACCGTTAAGGTATTGTCTGCTCTACAAGGAATGCTTATTGCTGTAGCAACACAGCATGATATAGAAATAAAGTTTATTCCAGTCAAAACGTGGAAGCAGAAAATTGGAATCAATTTAGTATCATCAAAAGAAAATAATGAATGTAAAAAACGAATCAAGGAAAATTTCGGGAAAGACGCAAAGAAAAAATTAGACAAAGTAAAGGGATGGACGAAGGCATGGGAGAAGAAGTTGTCTGTTGATTATGCTAATCATTTATTTGGTTTAGATTTGGTTTATAAATCACCAACAAGCAAATTCAATCAAGACGATGTATCCGATGCGATTAACATAGCATGGTCGCAGATGGGTAATGTTGAACCTTATAGCCTTGAGACATTTGAAGATATTATGGATAATTTTTATGATTTAGTTATATCTGAATAGTTTTACATATAGAAAGGTGGTGGGGAAGCATGGCGGCAGGTCAGTATACTATCCGTGTACACGGGGTATTAGATGACACGCAAATATTAGCAAGATTAGCCAGTATCCAAAAGCAAATGGGTGCAGTCCCCATTGGTGGCAAAGGGGGTAAAGGAGTTGCCGCTATTGGTACGGCGGCTGACGGTTCAGCGAAAAAGGTAAAAAGATTAAACACTGCTGTTGGCACAACGGCGAAAAATGTTAAAAAGGTTGGCAGTCCAGCCTATGCTGGTAGTATTGCTGGGTTAGGTAGAAGCGCAAAACAAAGCGAAAACAACTTTAAGAAATTTGGCTCTACCACATTAGATGTTACCAAGAAGGTCGTACAGTTCGGTGCTGTTACGGCGGTAATTCGTGGCGTAACATCTGGTATGGGCGCAATGGTGCAAAACGTATTTGACCTTGATAGTGCGCTCACAGAATTCAAGAAGGTTAGCGACCTTTCTGGGAAGAGTTTAGAAAAATACACAGACCAAGCCTATAAGGTTGGCAGTGCTGTTGCTAAAACTGGCGTAGAAATGGTTGAAGCGGCAACCGAGTTTCGGAAGGCTGGGTATAACGACCAAGACGCCTTACGGCTTGGCAAAATTGCTTCAATGTATCAAAACGTCGCAGACCAAGAACTTACTGCTGGAGAAGCGGCAAACTTCATTACGTCACAAATGAAGGCGTATAACATTGAAGCAAAAGACGCAGAACATATTATAGACGCTGTGAATGAAGTTTCAAATAATTTCGCTGTTTCGTCTGCTGATATCGCTACTAATATTGGTAAAGCATCAGCGGCGTTAGCGCAGGGTAATATTACATATGAAGAGTCTATCGGCTTAATGACCGCCATGACAGAAATTACCCGTAATGGCTCGACAGCCGCCAGAGGTTTAGTTTCCATACAATCAAGATTTAATCAAATCACAGATGAAACTTCATCAACTGGTAAAAAATTAACGGCGTGGTATGAGAAACATAATATTGCGATACGCGACCAAAACGGCAATTTAAGGTCGTTTTTCGAGGTTGGTAAAGATGTGTCAAAGATATGGAACGATTTGTCTAAAGACGAACAAATGTATTATCTTAATACACAGGCTGGAGCCAACCAATCCAGAAACCTTGCGGCATTGATGCGGAATTATAGCACTGCCATTGAAGCGACAGAGACGGCGTTAAATTCCGAAGGTTCTGCCGCAAGAGAAAATGCCAAATATATGGACTCGTTGCAAGGTAGATTGCAAGCATTAAAGTCTGCATGGTCGCAATTTGCTAACGCTACGTTAAAAAGCGATACCGTGAAGGTCGCCCTTGAAGGACTTACAAAAGCGTTGCAATTTATGGCTTCCGACGCTGGACAGGGCTTACTTAAAGCCGCCGCTGGTGTCACTGCATTTTTCGGCGCATTTAAGTTGGCAAAAGGCATTGGTTCTGCTGTTAGCGGAGTAACAAAATTAAGTAAAGGTGCAGAAGCGGCTGGGGATTCGTTGCGTGTATTACAGATGGCGCAATTAGGTAGCACAAAACAATCTACCAAATTAGCAAGAGCGTTATCTAAAATTGCCCCAATGGTTCCTATGCTTGGTGCACTTGGTGCCGCCGCCGCTGTTGTTGGTTATGGTGTTTACGAAGCATATAAGTCTACTCATAAATATAGATTAGAAGTTGACAATTTAGAAGCGTCTAATAAAAAGTCTATTACCACAATTAACGAAAACGCTGAAGAAGCGAAAAGGCTTACAGAGAGGATTGACGAACTTTCCAAAGTAGAAAATAAGACCAATCGTGAAAAAGCGTTGATGGCGGCTTACGTTGAGCACTTGAATGAACTTTATCCAGACCTAAATCTGCAATATGATAAAGAGAAGGATAAATTGAATCAGACAACTGATTCAATTTATAAATACATCGAAGCCAAGAAAGAAGAAGCAAAGGCGGCGGCGTATGAAAAGAACTTTGAGAAAGCCTTAAACAAACAAATTAAACTGGAAGGCAAGCGAGCAGACGCACAGAAAGAATTAGACCGAGCGCAAAAGCAATATAATAAAGAAGTCGAAAGTGGCTATGTTAACGACATGACCATCAAAAGACTACAAAAGGCTAAAGCGGAAGTTAAAGACTTAAACGTCGCATATGCTGAAATTACCAAGGAAGTTACAAAACAAAGTAACAACATGGTAAAAAATTCAGACGCTTGGAAGGACTTGAAGAAAAAGGCTGACGAAGCGGGCGTTAGTATGTCTAAAGGGCTTAAAGACGCTATTAATGAGGGTGTATACGCCATTCCAGAGTCACTAAAAGACTTAAAAAGTTTAATTTCTTTTGACGATATTGCCCAAGGATTAAGTCTGTCTTCCGATGGTAGGGAACTTGTCGAGTCTTTACAACAAGGCATGCGTGAGGGTCATTTAGATATTAATGATGCATTGAACATTGCTACGCAAATGGATGAAATGCGTGGCAAACTCAATTCAGAAGGTAGTGCCGCCGTTGCCGACCTTGCACAACAATTTTCTTCTGGTGAAATTGATTTTTCTGAATTCCAAAAGAAACTTCAGAGCGTCTTATCTAATGAAGATTACGAGACTAAATATCGTGTAGATGCAGAAGTTAATGACGAAGAAGTTGAAAATGCTAAAAGCGAAAATAAGGAGCCAGTAAGTTATACTGCAACTGGTAAGGGCGACAATTCTGACGTAAAGAAAAAAAAGACTGACGATAAAAAACCAGTAAACTATAAAGCAACTGGTAAGGGCGATAATGAGGATGTAAAGAAAAAGAAAAAGGACGACAAGAAACCAGTAACTTATAAAGTTAAAGGGGAAGCAACTGGTGGAAAGTCGAGCAAGAGTGTTAAGGCTACCGCAGATACATCTGGAGCCACAAGCAAGATATCTGGCTTATCAAAATTGCTTTCTGGATTAAAGAATAAAGCCGTTAGTATCAAAGCAAATGTTTCTGGTAAAGGTAACGTATCTTCTCTTAAATCTGACATAAAGAATTTACCAAGTAGCAAAACTGTCAATATTTATGTTAAAAAACATGGTAGTGCAAACATCCCCGGTCAAGCGTCTGGCACTAAAAACGCCCCTGCTGGTTTATCCGAAGTTAACGAGGAAGGATTTGAGTTTATTCGTGATGCCAAAACTGGCAAACTGCGTATTGCTGATGGCGGTAAGCGTACAATCACTTATCTGAATAAGGGTGACATCGTTTATACACATAAAGAATCGCAGAAGATGCTTGAAAGCGAAGGCGATGTTATCATCCCCCAACACAAGTCTGGTACCAAGAAAAAGCAAAAGGCCTACGACAAGGCATATAAAAATATAAGTAATGCACATGAGCGCAAAATGAAGGAACTTGAGTACGCCGCACAACGTGACCATTGGAGTGATGTAAAACTTGCCCAAGCGAAGAAGGCGCAATTAGATGCAACCAACAAGCAGATTGCCGCTCTGAATAGTAAATACGGTAAAAAAATCACCAAGCAATCTGCAATGGACACACTTGATGCCGAGTTTGATATCAAGAAGGCTCAACTTGAAGCCGAACACGATGCGCAGACACAGGCTGTCGAAAGCGCAATTAGCGGGCAACTTGGATACACCAAGGATTTATCAACCGTTGTTCGTCAGATTAATAGCAGTTCAAGGTTAAGCGCAGAAGAGAAGCAGAAATATCTCAAGGAAGCGTATAAGGAAAATGTTGAATATCTGCAAAAGTTATTTGACAAGAACAAGAAGACATATGATGAAATGGCGGGCACCCTAAAGAGTTACTATGACCAAGGGATGATTACTGCCAAGGAGTATTATGACTATCTTGATGACCTTGCGGAAAAACAGTTAGATAAGGAAAAAGATAGGATATCTAAACTGAACGAAGTAAAGGAGAACGAATACGACCTTGCAAAAGCATATGTGCAATATCAGATTGACAAATTGGAAGAACAGAATGATTTGATTGAGAAACAGGCTGACTTGGAAAAGGCTCGCACACAGCGTGTTAAAGTGTATCGCCAAGGTGTCGGGTTTGTTTATGAACAAGACACCGAAGCCATTCGTGAAGCGGAGAAGGCAATTGACGATTTGTCTGACTCCCCCGAACTAAAGAAGTGGAAGGATATTCTTGAGTTGTTTGGGGATATGGAAGCGTTGGCTGACATCAAGGAACTTGAGAATAAACTTGGTAAGACTTCTGGCGAATTATTCGGTGGCATGGGCACAGATTTAGCACAATGGGAGACGTTTATACGCTCCAACCTTGCAACCACACTTGGATATAGCAGTCTACTTGACGCTATGGACGAGTTAGAAGGACACGACGCTATTGTTGGCTGGCTACAAGGTGTTGGCGAAACAGTATCCGAATCCCAAATCCAGCAAGCCATAGACCGTAATCGTTTTGCGTCTGGCACACTATCTGCACCAGCAGGGTTTGCCAGAGTAGCGGAAAACGGTTATGAGATTGCGCTTCTTGGTAAAGGCGATGCGGTGATGCCGCACAATGTGTCGGAGAACTTAATGCAGTGGGGACGGTATAATCCTGTGGAAGTTATGCAGGGCGGCGTTGGCGGCACTGTTGAAAACTTCCATTTTGATAGTCTGGTTCTGCCGAATGTTACCGATGCAAACGGCTTCATGCGTGAATTACAGAATTTGCCTAACAGGGCACTACAATATAGTAGGAGCAGGGGGTAGCAATATCCCCCTACTCCATTTTACATAATGGAAGGATGGTGATTAGATGGGTGTTGCTAAAGACATACAGACCGCCATACGAACAATTACAGAACAGGCTATAACAGACGCTCCGTTTGATAAAACAAGAAGGGGCGTGGTAAGGGGAATAAACGAAGATAATAATACATATACTGTTCATGTAGATGGAATGACTTACGATGGAGTAAAGTCTACTAACGGTTCTGCCGTTCATATTGGTGATGTTGTGGATGTGACTTATCCAACTAATAATACGTCTCAAATGGTGATTAGTGGTATCACCGATATGACACAAAGTGAGATTGACGACTTTGTACAGTCGCTTGGATTGCATGGACGGTCAATATGTCCATATGATGTTGGCGATATTTACGAAACGACTAACTCCGCAAACCCAAGCACAAAATGGGATGGCACGACTTGGAATCTGGTAAGTGAAGCCGCTGATTATATTGTTGAAGAAGGCGCAAGTGGTATTTGGACGTATCGTAAATGGGCAAGTGGCATTGCTGAATGTTGGGGGACATATTTTGTTGCTTCTTCGACATACGCCAACGGCGGGTCGAAATCAATATCACAAACTCTACCAATAACTTTTTCGGACATACCGAGTGTTGTGACAAGCGGAAGTATCACAGGCACCACCAACTCTGGCACAAGATATACTCGTGGTAACAATAGCACCACAATCGAAACGTATTTAAATAACATGTCTGGTGGTTCTGTAACAAATACCGGATATGTTTACTTTTATGTGGTTGGTATATGGAAAACCAGAACAACTCCGCAAACGATTTATAAGTGGCGCAGAGTAAGTTAGGGGTGATGTGAATGGATAATGAAGCAATAACAAAAAATGATTTACGAGCGATATTAGACCAACTTGGTATGCCATTTACACCGCTTGATTATTATCCCATAGGTGCATATTTTGAAACATCTGATTCAACCTTCGACCCCAACACAGTATGGGGTGGAACGTGGGTGCTTGAAACATCCGGGTATGTTCATGTATCTGGTGATGCTTCTGGTACGTCAAGCCCATCATACCCGGTATCAAAAGCGAATAATAACAGTGGTGCTGGTGCGAGCGACGGTGGTTCGAGCACGGTTACGTTGACAGCGGAACAAAGCGGTGTCCCGGCTCATGCACATGGTTGGCAAGCAGCGATGGCTTTATTTGGGATAAAAGCAAACACAAAAGAAAACCTAAACCCCCAATTCGCATTAGTGTCCCAATCTAGAACATCGGGGGGTTATTTTTCTGATAGAATGAAGGACGGCTATGGTACGGCTACGGCAAACAACGCTACAAAAAACGCAACATCTGCCCACAACAACATGCAACCATACATCAACGTCTATCGTTGGCACAGAACGGCATAAAAATATAAAATTACAAGATTGTACATAATATACATAATAGAAGGTGGTGATAAGATATGATAAGAGGGACAACCCCCACGCTTGTGTTCCACACCCCATATAAGGGCGATATGGTAGCAAGCGGTTTTATCACTTTCACCCAACGTGGTGATATTTTATTAGACATCCCCATTAGCGACAGCAGTGTGGAAGTGTCTAATAATGCTATTGCGCTGACGCTTACCCAAGCGCAGACGCTTTTGTTCGACCCACAAGGTAAAAATCTTGTTCAACTTCGATTGGTTCTTGAAGACGGGAGTGTCGTGGCAAGTAACATTGTCACTATATCCGTTGGGAAGATTTTGAAGGACGGTGAGATTTAATGGATATGGAAAATGTATTCAAAATAAATCTTACGTTTGATAATGACGCTACATTTGATACGTTCTTTCAAGACCAAGATGGAGATTTTAATACGGATTTTGGAGAAACAACCACGGTCACAACATCTGACCATAGGGAGTTAACTCATAGGGATGCGTTGATGCAACACCCAATTGCGTCCATTACGGATTTAACTGGCGAACTTGATGTGCGACCAGATGAATATATGTCGAACATAGAAATTTATGAGATATTGCAAGGTTAAGAAAAGGAAGGTATAAAAATGTCAAAGAAATATTTAGACGATAGTGGGCTTTTATACTTTTGGCAACAGATAAAAACGAAGTTTGCTACCAAGGCGTTTGATAAAGTCAAGGTGGGCACAACAACCATCGAAGCCGATGGCACTTCTGACACGCTTGAACTGGTGGCTGGGACAAATATCACATTAACTCCCGACGCAACCAACGACGCTGTGACGGTTGCTACAAGTGCAGAAGTTAACCAGAATGCGTTCAGTAATGTTGCGGTTGGCAGTTCAACTATCGAAGCAGATGACAAAACAGACACGCTGACATTGGCGGCTGGAAGTGGTGTGACATTAAGTGCGGACACAAGCACGGATACTGTGACGATTTCTGCTACTGGTACGCAAAATCAAGATGCGTTTAGTTATGTAAAGGTCGGTAGTGACACTATTGCGGCTGATACGGAGACGGATACGTTAGAACTTGCGGCTGGTAATAATGTTACGCTGACCGCTGACACAACTAACGATAAAGTTACAATTGCGGCAACGGACACAACGTACAGTGGAACCGCACCAATTACGGTAAGTGGCACTACAATCACTCATGATGCGTCTGGTGCTACAGCAGGTACATATGGTTCCACATCTGGGCAAACACCTGCGTTTGGCGCAAATGCTTCCGTGCCTTATGTGACGGTTGACGCAAAAGGACATGTGACTGCGGCTGGTACGGCGAACGTAACCATCCCCAACACGGCGGCGAGCGCAGATGGTGCTGGTTTAATGAGTTCCAGTGACTTTTCAAAACTGGCTGGAATTGAATCTGGTGCGCAAGTTAACACAGTCACTGGCGTAAAGGGAGACTCTGAATCCAGTTATCGGACTGGTAATGTGAACATCACCCCGGCGAATGTTGGTGCTGTTGCGACAAGCGCAGTTGGTAGTGCGTCTGGTGTGTGCCCGCTGAATTCATCCGGGACGGTTGATACGCAATATCTGCCATCCTATGTTGATGATGTTATTGAAGCGTATCCCCGGAGCGGTCAAACAGAACTGACAGCAACATGGCTGTCGTTGACCGATGGCGGTAGTGCACTTACACCAGAAACAGGCAAGATTTATATCATTCTTACCGCATCGACATCATATGCTGTGAATACATGTTTCAGATGGAGTGGTTCGACCTATGTTGAATTAGCAGATGGAAATATTAGTTCCATTACAAACGCAGAAATTGATGTTATCCTTGCGGCATAAGGATTGAAAGGAAGTGTCTAATATGGCAATAGAATATTTAGACAAAACGGGATTAACTTACCTTTGGAGCAAGTTAAAAACAAAATTTTCATCTGCAACAAATTGGCTTAACGGTAGTTCTACTGGTAGTGTAAGAACAAGTGGAAGTGCGGCTGAAGATAGTAGTTATACTATTGGGGATTACGCTACGACTGAGGGGTTTAATACTAAGGCTAATGGGATGACTTCCCATGCTGAAGGTGACAGTACAACCGCTTCTGGTGTATGTTCTCACGCAGAAGGAATAGGCACAACCGCACAACGAAAATCTCAAACGGTTATAGGTGAGTACAACGTACTTGATACAACTGGCTCTGCATCAACTCGTGGCGACTACGCTTTTATCGTTGGCAACGGCACAGGCTCATCCGCTCGTTCCAATGCTTATGCTCTTGAATGGGACGGCGATTCAACGCAACAGGGTAGAGCGACTACGAAAGATATGACCTCTGCTGACATTGCCGATTTTATTACAGGTTTAGGTGGTCTTGGTACTCTCATATTCAATGCGGTATATCCTGTAGGCTCATACTACGAAACCTCTGATTCTACATTTGACCCGAACAATTCATTTGTTGGAACGTGGACAAAAGTAAGTGATGGATATTTTCTGCAAGCAACTACGGATAGTAGCAAAATAGGAACTACAGTAGCCGCAGGATTGCCTAATATTACTGGCGAGTTCTCTGCTATGACATACGGCGAAGGCTACTTTGTAAATGGCGCATCCGGTGCATTTTATGCCGGGTCTAATTATCAATACAAAGGCGGTTCTACGGCATATTGGTCGAGTAATTCAAGAGGTCCGAAATTTGATGCGTCAAGGTCAAATTCAATATACGGAAACTCTACAACAGTTCAACCGCCCGCAATACTTGTATATATTTGGCACAGAACGGCATAAAAGGAGGTACAAATGAGTAGTGAAGCAATAACAAAAAATGATTTATTGGCTATATTTGAAGGTATAGGCGTACAATCACCACTAATTACTGACGCAGAACTGGAGTCTTTGGGTACGGCTCTTGGAGTAACCAGTAATTTGTATAGCATTATCAATGAATTAGTGACACCGAAAATCGTCACGCCTTCCATAACCACAAGTACCGGGACGCTTAATAGTGCCGAGATTGTGAAGGTGGGAAGAGTAGTCACTTTGAAGTTAGATATAAAAAACTCAAGCACAGTAACTACAGGGAACAACATTTACAAAGGCACGATTGAACAAGCATACATCCCAAAGCGTTCCGCTTATGGTTGTGGCTACAATTATCAAACGGCTGGCATTTTAGCCGTCGTAGACAACGGCGAAGTAATTGTTAGATGCACCGGAGCAAATCTATCAGCAAACTCCGGGCTTGTTGTAGCCGCCACCTATATCGTGTAAACCATCGAAACAAGAGCATACGGCTCTTTTTTTTATTGAAGGAGAAAACATGAACAGATTGCCCAAATGGGCACTCGACATAAACCGATGGGCGGCGGTTAAACCGCCCAATATTTTTACATAACGAAAACAAAATAGAAAGGAGAGTGATTACCACATGGCAAAACCTATGTTAGATATAGTGCCATCTTATGACGTAACTAAAGGTGTCACTTTAACCTTTAACGCAAACTATGGAACAAACTTGGTTCGTGGTAGCGAGTTAACAATCTATGACCAAGACCAAAATGTTGTGGCTCGACATTTATATGTCCCAAGTACATATAACGAAGCATCGACCATACATAAAATTCCATCAAAGCAAGCACTTATAAACGAATCTATTACACCATCAGCGTATAGTGCTTCGGTTTCATATTCCGTTGACGCTGTGGTGGCTTATGAAGATGCTACATACATTTGCATAGCACCCACTATTGGTAATGCGCCTACAAACACTACATATTGGGAGCGTATATTACCAGTTGAGTGGGAAGCAAGTTACATATCAAATGACTTTGCTACAAAATACGACAACCAAAAGCAATTACAATTTTCATTAATGACGTTTGTTTCGTGTGAAATAGACCCCATTATGGGAGATTTTATTTTATCTGGAATAAGTGAACCCAGTAACACAAGGGGTGCATGGACATTACCTACTCCGACAGTTACATTTGATGAAATTGATGCGACAATTAGTACAACATCGTATACTATTGGTTTAACCTATGATACTAATCAGACTACAAGTGTAGGATTGGTTTATAATCCACCCAAGGTAGTGCAATTCGATTTATACAACGCAGACGATGGGACATTAGTTAAATCCAGCGGCGAAGTGTACAATTCTGGAACGATGATATCTGACACGGAATATTACATGAATTACACATTTTCTGGGCTGGTAAATGGCACAACATACAATATTACCGCCACCATTACGTCGTTATTGGGCATGGAAGTTTCTGGTGAAAGTACAGATTTTCTTGTTAATGCTACGACATATCAAATTAGTACGTTTAATGTAGAAAACGATTCTTGTAATGGTGGTGTAAAAGTTGTTAGTAATATCCTTGATGTATATGGGGAATCTAATCGTACACCAGTGGATGGCGAACTTGATTTGACTAATGGTGGATATTGTACATGGACAGATGGACTTGGATTTACAAATAATTGGACGGCAAGAATTTGGGGTTATGACTTTGAAGTAGCAGATACTATACCAAGCGACCAACATATTATTCACATGGCATCAACACAAGCAAGGGGAGTAATTGATGGATATATTGTCGAAGACCCAGATGGATATAGGTTTGATTTATATGTATATCCAATTGGATACGATGGTGTAACAATGTACTTCCAAAGTAATGTGGTTAGTACACTTGGCACAAGCGCAGACCCATTGTGTATTGCTTTTGGATTTGATTACAATAATTCTGGTTCATACTTCGTAAAGATTGTGTAGAAGGGAGTGAGTGATATATGGCTAACTTTTTAATGGGCGATGTGTTATTTGGACAAAACGCTCTCACCAACACAACTGGATTTATGAATCAGATTGATTCTATTACTATCAGTAATGGAGTATTCACCCATGTTAATGTAGAAAATGTATTCGACGACAATCCATCTTCTACAGAACCAACAGAGTGGGGAGATACATTTATTATGGACGCTCCATTTACCGATGGTGTTAATGGGGGTTCTACTGGCAACCTTCTTGGTGTGGCTAACCAAATTCTTGTGAAGCGTAGACCATCTAATGTATACACAAACATAGGCGATGGATGGATTACGATTGCCCGAATCCCGATTGCTACAAGTGAAGATTTGAAGTTTGTAATCTATGATTATACTTGTGCTAACAACACGCAATATGAATACGTCTTGATACCAACATTGATTCAGAATCAAGGTGGGCTGGAAGTACAAGTTGAATCAAGCATTACAAATAACTCTACCGTTATTCCTGTGATGTCAGAATTTAATAAGATATATATTTGCAATCTGACTGGCTCAAAAGGGATTGAAGCGAATACGTCCTATGACTCCATGAGTATTGAGAGATTGACAGGCACACACCAAACATTAGGGAGCAAATATCCAATTGTGGTTAGCAACTCAATTATCAATTATGAATCTGGCGGTGTGCATGGCAAGATTTTGAATGACAACTATGGTAATATCAACCCGGAAACCGGGCAAATGGTGCAATTAAATCGGAATGATATTGTCAAAGCCAGAGAAGAATATCGTGAGTTTATCACCAAGGGTAAGCCATACATCTTAAAAGATTGGAACGGTAATTCATGGCTTGTCATGGTCACGGACTCCCCATCGTACACGTTTGATGATACTTGGGGAATGGGTATCGGTGAGATTGACTTCCACTGGACACAGATTGGTGAAGTTGAAGACCAAGAAGATTTAGATAAGGCTGGCATGGTCTATGTAGGTGGTGGTCAAGAATGAACAACAAAGTCTTAATTCAACCATATCGTGATATTAGTATCAAGATTTATATTCTTGATTATAAATACACTGTCATCGACGAATTAAGTGGGGTGGCAGAAGACATATCCTTCTCCAACGATTCCACCAGCGATATCAGAAGAACAGCATCAATATCTATGGTTCTTGATAGTGGATACACAAACACTGGTGTGCTGAATGAAAGATACTTCTCTGCGGGAAACGGATTTTGGTTTGATAAATATCTACGAATTGATATTGGGATAGAGAACGAAGCGACTGGCGGTGAGATTGAGTATGTCCAACAAGGTACATATTTAATTAACGAGCCGTCCGTAACATACAATGCCACAGATAACACCGTATCCTTTCAAGCGGTTGATTTAATGTCAAAGTTAACTGGTATGCGTAGTGGTAATATGCAAGGGATTGCTTATGAAGTTCCCGCTGGAAGTATAATTAGTGATGTTATCGCTTCCACATTAAGAGAACAAGGATTTTATAACTTCGTGCTTGGTCAACCAGAAGAACCAACGGTTCCTTATGATATAAAGATTGAGTCTGGTGGGACATCATACGACCTACTTTCCCAACTTCGTGATATTAATCCAAATTGGGAAATCTTTTTTGACGTAGATGGAACATTTGTATTTCAGAAAATTCCGAGTGGCGAAATTATTGATGGCGTTCCAGAATATTCTCCAACAGTTGTGGCAGACGATGATGTTTGGGATAGGTTACTAATTGATTATAATCTATCTACTTCTTTTGAGCAGGTTAAGAATTACATAGAAGTTTATGGAAAAACCATTGAGAGTGATGACATAGCAGAAAATGTTACGGTTGATACAACCAATCGTTCAGTTAGTATGACTTGCTCGACGGCGAAGAAAAGCGACGAGTATTATAAATACGTTCTATTTACTATTGGCGATACCACACAAGATAGGGTTGAGTTTACTAATTCATTACAAACATTAACCATTACGGATGGTGAAAACGTAACCACAACAGTTGATTGTACACCAAATATTTGGTATAACAATATGACTTATGTTGTTCGTGTGGGAATGGATGTTGTGGAATATCTTGGATATCAACAACCTTGTGCCGTTGCGTGGGAAAACAATGATTCTTCTCCGTTTTATGTCGGTGACACTATTGAACTTGGAGCAGAATCATACACCACACCAACAGATAAGATTATTGATGGCAGACCATTTAGTAATATTGTTAGAGTGGTTATGTCTGGTGGTGAATATGATAATATTTATAGTAATCAACTTGCTATTGATAGAGCCGTGTACGAATTATATCAACAATGCAGATTGCATGACCAATTAGATATTACATGTGTGCCAATATATTCATTAGATTCTAACCAGATTATCTCAATGACGCTTCCCAATGAGGACGAATTAAGTTATTGGATTATTAAAAGTGTTAACACAGATTTTAGTGTTACAGGTACACAAACAATTAATGCTATGAGATACTACGCAGAGTATCCTTCTAATTAAACGCAAGAAAATGAAAGGAGTGATGCAGAATGAGTACGACATTTCCTAATGCTACGCAATCATTTAAGACTTGGCAAGATTTAACATCGGCTCAATTAAATGCGTATGTACAGTATATAAATTACTTAAACCAAGGCAATTGGACGGCGGCGAGAAATGTGTTTGAGCAAGGTGGATTATCGCCTAATATGCTCCCCACAGCCGCAGATTTTAACGCCATGTGCGACACCATTTTGGAGTGCCAAGCGTTATACGAAGCGGAAGACACAAGTGCACAAGGTATACAAGACTTTATGGGTCAATTTACATATCGTGGAACGTGGAGTTCGAGTTATATTAGTCAATATAAGAAATTCACGCTGGTGAAATATAATGGTGTGGTTTATCTTGCGGCTCAAGACATTACTACCACAACAGACCCTGCAACAAATTCTGCGTTGTCAAATCCACAGTGGTTAAAAATTGCGCCTGTGACGGCAACGAATGTTACAACTACATTTACAGGACAATATGTGGGTGGAACGACGTATGCCGCTGGTGATGTCGTAATTTATAACAATAAATTCTATGTTGCGATAGATTCCACATCCGCAACTCCGATAGACACATCCCATTGGACAATGTTGTTTGATATGAATCCATATATTTCGGTTATATCAACCACACGCCCAAACGATATCGTAACTGGCACAATTTGGTTCCAAGAAGTTACAACATAAGGCGGTGATAAGATGACAAGATTATCACAAGATTATGAGCGCATGCAAAGCACACCGTCTGCTAATAAGGATTTAGTGGATGAATATCGTGACGATTTTGCACAGGGTGCGATTGGTACGGCGCAATCGTTAATCACATCTGCCACCGACCAGTTAGTAATGAACGCCAGCAAGTTGAATTCCCTTGTGGAAACCATCAACTACATGCAAGCGTTTTGGGCGGCTGATAAGGAGCAATTTGAGTCGTGGTTCTTGGGGCTGTTTGGTGCAAGCGCATATGACACAACCAAAACCTATCACTCTGGCACCATCGCATCATATAGCGGGGATTATTATATTTGTATCGTTGATGGTACGACGGGTGCGTGGAACGATTCTAAATGGATGAAGTTGGGATATACTGGCGTTGGGTTGACATTCAAGGGTGAATATGACGTTAATGAGACATATCCAAATGGAGATTTGACCATTAAGGTTGTGGATAATGTACCTACATGGCAATATTATAATGGGTCTGCGTGGACAACAATTGGTTATATGTATGGGAATTTAAGATATCTTGAAGACCCAACCGATGCGTATGACGGGGAGATTTACATAACTCCCGGAGCGAATAGTTAGGGGGTGGAGATATGGCGACATTTACGCAAGGCGATTACACATACGCTTATGACACAGGTTCAGTAGAACTGGCTGTCGAAGCCACGGATAAAACTAAAACGTCATACGGTACCATTCCTGCATATATTAATTATAACAATACACTATTTGTCGTAACGGGTGCGACTGAATGCTTTAAGAACTGTACTAATCTAACGAGTGTCGGTGGATTGCCGCATACATTGACGTATATGGACTACTGCTTTCAAGGATGCACATCATTAGTAAACGCACCACAGGTTCCTTATGGTGTTATCCATATGGAGAGTTGTTTTAGGGATTGCACAAGTTTAGTTAATGCACCAGTGATTCCAGCCAGTGTATATTATGCTAACTACGCATTCTCTGGGTGCACAAACCTTGAAGGATATGTTTTTATAGACCCAAGGGGCTACGTTGTCGCAAGGAGTGAGGGGTTAGCGGCTTCTTTTAATTTTATCTTTTATAACACTAACCTCGCGAAAGATATATATGTATACTTGGTTGGTACACATGGTCAAGAAACAAGTATGTCTTTTAAGCAATCAGACATTCGCTCAAGCATTTTACATGGTGCAGGGCACAATGTAAAATTTATGTGCGAACCACAAGATAAAATAACCTACAACAAGGCTTCAACATATATGCTTAACAAGGATTCATCTGGTGCAATAAGGCAAACGTCGCTTTGCCCGGAAACTAACGCCAACATTATCCAAGTAGAAATCCCGGCTGTGACACATCGTGGCGGCTATAATGAACAAGGGAGTAAACTGAGGGTTAGTCTTTATGATGCGCTAATGGATTTGGAAAACAGGACAATGGGGAGGTGATGATGTATGGCATACCATCGTGAGTTTACCGTTGGTGATTATAAATATATAGATGATTTGATATATATCCAGACCCCCGTTTATAATTATGTTCACGCAACGGCAACATCGAAAACAAAATCGTCATATGGGGCGATAACTAATAATTATATTATTATTAATGGCGTTCTGACCCCAACGATTTATTATGATGGCGAAGATTATATTGTATTAAGTTTAGAGGGTTGTTTTAAGAATTGCACCAATTTGGTTAGTTCCCCATCAATCCCATCAACGGTAGAGTATTTGTCTGAATGTTTTAGTGGGTGCACAAAACTAACGACTGTCGACGGGTTGCACGATTGTAGTGCTGATTCAATAGATTTATCATATTGCTTTTATAATTGTACTTCTTTAATAACGCCACCAATGTTGCCACCATCGCCATCAGGATTAGATTTATCGGGTTGTTTTTCTGGTTGTACGTCTCTTATTGAAGGTGGAGTTCTGGACGGTAGTTACATTGCAAGTATGTATCATTGTTACGATGGTTGCACTTCGTTGGTGACTCCACCTATTTTGCCAAATACGATTCAAACGATGGACGCTTGTTTTAAGAATTGTAGTAAACTTCAGTCTGCGCCAATTATATACGACGAAGCATATGGCAACAATGTGTCGTTGGTAGACTGTTTCTTTGGTTGCACTTCGTTGAGTGGCGATGTTTATCTCCCAAGCAGTATTCGATACGTTGGTACAAGTATGTTTGAATCGACTGGCAACATTTCAAATAAAATTTACGTTCACACAAAGTCTGATAGGATAGATGATATAGTTGCAACAAGTTCGTTCACAGAAGACGGAGAAACAAAGTATACAGCGGTGGCTGGCTCAACAAATGTTAATATATGTAACACAAGAAGGTTGACCGATGCGGAAAACACGTCGTTCGGTACAACCAACGGTGTTAGGATAGACATGTTGATAGACGGCTCAAAGGCTGGAATTATTGAAGGATTGTCAAGGTCTGGGATAGTATTTTACAATGCCATAACAAACACGCAAATTACCTTCCCGACCACTCTTGGTTGCGTTAGGTCTTATGCTATTGTTGATAACGTGCCGAACATTCCTACCGCCATTACGTTTAAGTTTTTAACACGGAATTATTATGAACCAACCATATCCGTTTATGCACCATGTACAGCCCAACCATGTGACCTTATACATGACGGTGATACTAACCCCATGTCCATAAACATCACAACACAAAATGTTATTGTGCATGGTGCTGGGAGCGATGCTGTTACGCTATATACATTTCTTGGATTTCTTTATCGTTATATATATCCGAGCACATATGGCAGATTGATAGCAGACTTTATCGGAAAAAAAACAGATAGAATACAGCAATATGATGGCACAAACGACAACACAAAACACATTAACATGACAGCGGATAGCATTAAGGTGACAAACGATTCAACTTTACAAGATGTTATTACGCAGTTATATAATGATTTGAGCGGGACATAAAAAATAGGGCTATGCAATTTAGCCCTATTTTTTTACTCTTCATCTTCAAGGTTTAGGTCTGATACGGCACTCCATAAACCGTCACTAACCGTTTTAACTCTTCGCTCCTTCTTTGGTTTTGTTGGCATTGTTTTGAATACCCAATTTTCAGCCCCATCATATTCTTCTCGTTCGAGCCACCAATCATCGCCACATACGATTAAATCCATAGCGATTTCTTGTGCTCCAAATCCGTTGTCATAATTCACATCGAACAATTCTTGAAATTGGTTTTCTGGAATAGCAAACTCATCGCAACCAAACCACTTGATGTCATAAATGGTTTTTCCATACTCTCCTAACATGTCAATTGTTTCTTGTAGTAAGTTTATTTCACTCATTTTGTTGTACTCCCAAACCCACCAGTTCTATCTTCGTCAGACCAAGCACCTTCACAAATCATGTAGGGTAAGACAATTCCTTGTGCAAACCCCTTACCCTTCTCAATGGTTACTGCGTGGTCGGATGGGTTATATAATTTAATCATAATATGCCCTTCATTTTCTGCGTTACAGTAATCACCATCAATAATTCCAACAGTGTTGGCTAACCTAATGCCATGCTTAAATCCAAGCCCAGAGCGTGGCACAATTATAAGCCCAAGCGTATAATCAATGTCGTTCACAACCCATCTTATTCCTGTAGGAATGGTGTGGTATTCGTTTGGGTTGATAGTGATGTCGTATGGGGCGAAGAAATCCATACCCATAGATTTTGCTGTGCCTTGCTTCGGTAGTTTAATATCTTCATATAATCCAGACATAAACGTACCAGCGTCCTTTATCCATTGTGATTCAGATATTTTTTCAAAGTGCATATTATACTCCCAGAATTGCCGTAAAGAATGCTCTTGCGAATTCCTTTCCTTCTTTGTCATCCATAGTAATAGTAATTGGCTCCTCGCGGTGATACTCGTTTATCAACAGTGGTTTATCATAGGCACGGTGATACTCGTTTATCAACAGTGGTTTATCATAATTGTTGATTAGACGATGCCAATCATCTTTAACGACATCACGCTTCACATACTTGGGGTCGTTACCATATACATATTTCTTGAGTGCTTTTCTCCATTGTTTATGTGGCACCTTCTTCTTTAGCACACACATCAGAAATCCAGTCAGTTCATCGTACTCATCTTGCTCATCGCATTTAGAAATAGTCTTTGTGCCATCATCCCAAAACACAATGGTCGCTGGTTCGGAATAAATTACTCTCTCAATCTTTACCTTGTCACTCATCTTCATCACTCTCCTTATTGATTCCAGTTAGTTCCTTAAACATTGGTAGCGTTAAGATATATTTACAAAATTCTCGCCACTCTGGTAGCCTATGATTGTATCTTTGCAGATACATGGTTTTCAGTTGTCCATAATTGGTTACGATGTGTGCAGTTAGTTCAATTCCAGACGGAATGTTATACAATAGCCTTAAATAATTTTCCTTGTTCGGTTCTTCGTTATATTCATATAGAAGGCGATATACTTCCTTCTTCGTTCCTTCGGTGACGTAATCATTGAATACGTTTTGCTCCAGCAACCCCTTCACTCTATGCATAGTGGACTGGCTACTTACAATCTCTGCAAAATGATAGCGTTGGAATTCCACCCACATCTTGTTTGTGCATGTTAGGTCGAATGACACAAGTACACCATGCAGAAAGTTATCATGTCCACTCCCACGTTCCATTGCACCTAATTTTTTAGCGATTCTTATAGCGTTGGAGTGGGTTACTTTAGCATCAACACTCATGGGGTAGCCGCTCGCTTCCATTGCTCTATGAAGATTATATACGTTGCAATCATTTATTCTCACCAAACCACGCCCTTTCGATGTGCTCAACAGCCTTACGCCTATTTTCTGGCAAGAACTCCTTCGTGTCATCTAATATAACTAAGTTTGACCATCTTGATAGTGACTTTCTTTGTTTTTCCGCTATGATGTTCATCCCTTCTTCAATATGTTCGTATCTAATTTCGTTAATCAGCAGACCACGAAGCAGAGCATTGGGAATGTCGCATGCTTTTAACTGATAAAACGGATTGACTTCATCTTTATGTTCTGGCTCACCTGTCGGGATATAAAACAGCATATCTTGTCTCACATATTGCCACGGAAAGAATCCGTACTTCCACGCTACGCTGTAATACACGTCGATGAAGTTATCGTTATTCTTTACTTCGTTAACCTTGAACCTAAACTTTACATCCTTCATTTTGTGCTCCTTATTTTCGATTTAAGCAAGGTTTATATGTGCATTTGATACCTAACCCCATATCGGTATAAAAGTCGCTTAAATCTATATTTTCTTGCAAAATTTGCATTGTTTTAGGGGTAAGTAGGTGGGCAGATTAACCACACCTACTCCACCCACAAGACTTGCATATGTTACATCCACCTTCGTAGACAATCTTTGCTCCACATTCCGGGCATACTTCCCCATTTTCGCAACAATCAACTAACATATCTGGTGTTTCTTCATAAGGGAGACTCTCATGTTGGTAGTCCGTTTCTACACTATCCGAATCGTCAAATACCCTATTTTGAATTTTATCATACAAGTCAAGCATGGCGTTTCCCAGCGCAGACGGACATGACGTTCCCTTGCTTGTATCATGCACCAGTTTTGTTCTATCGCAATATGCCTTGCATGGCTTGATAGACATGGCTTGGTCAATGATGGACTCAATAGGAATACCCCCACGCAGTGCAAGCGACATTAGCCTACTGATAAAGGTAAGGTTGCGCTCGCATCCACCACCAGAGCCACATTCCACAAATGTCTCCATCGGTTCACCAGTAACTTCGTCAAAATCAAGGTGCATATATAACTTTCCGCAACCAGTTCTGATTGTTCGTTTTGCAGAAATTAAATCGTCACTTACATCCAGAATAATACCCCTTGGAATGTCTGTTGGCGTATCGTCGTTTTCTTTGTTACTGTCAGTAGACAAAATGCCAACCCTTCTGCAACCATCCCTAAATACGGTGATGCCTTTCAGTCCAGCCTTCCACGCTTCCATATAAATTTTTTCCACTTCTTCTGGTGTGGTGTCATTAGGAAGATTTATGGTCGAACTGATACTTGCGTCAACATACATCTGCCAAATGGATTGCATGTTGATTCTATCCATTGGGTGGATGGTGGAAGACGTGACTACATACTTCGGTAATGCTCCGTCATCACTAATCCCCATTACTTCCATCAATTCCTTAATTGCCTTTGGGCGTTCTGTATACACCACATCTTCGCCATGGAGTGATTTAGTTGTTCTCTGCCATGACGTAGCGTAGTAAGGCTCGATGCCGCCACTTACCTGTAGCATCGTTGACAATGTGCCAGTTGGTGCAATGGTAAGCAGTTGGGAGTTGCGAAGACCATCACGCATCACAAGGGCTTTGTATTTATCCATATCTTTCATTACGAAGTTGAAATATGTAGAGTCAAGCACCTTCTCGTTGAACTTTGGATATTCATCGTTTTCTCTTGCAAGGTCGGATGATACTATAATGGCAGTTTTTGCGATGGTCTGCGCTACCTTCCTACATACCTTTAGCGATGCTTCACTGCCATATTCAACACCAAGTTTAATTAACATATCGGCAATGCCGAATACGCCAAGCCCAATTTGCCGCCAATCTCTCACCGCTTCTCTCTGTATTTCAAGGGGATGGAGTGGCAATCCTTCATCAAGCACATCATTAAGTGCCTTAACCGCTATTGCGACAGTGTGCTGAAGTTTTTCAAAATCAATGTGCGATTCGCTAAATGGATTGTACGGATTTACCACAAATTCAGATAGGTTGATGCTACCAAGTAGACAAGACCCACCTGCTGGCAGTGGTTCCTCTGCACAGTTATGCACAATCATGTCGTTTGCTACGAAATTGTGATATTTTTCTACCGCAATATCATATACGTCTTCTGTTTCTGAATTCCAGCGTACTTCTTTAACATACCAATTATTACCAACTTGCTTACCTTGGTTTTTATTTAAACGCTTCGCCTTATTTTTTTTAGGCAGAAACCTTCCGTTTCTGGAGTCCCTATTATATTCAATAGTTCTTCCCGTGTTGGTAATTTTAGAATGTTCAGAATGACTTAACGCTTTAAGATTCCCAACTCTATTGTTAAATGTGTCTCCATCAACATGATGAACATCTAAACCAGTAATATCTTCGTAGTATCCCAATACAAATCTATGCTCTGGCACATATTTTGTTCCACTTAAACCTACAGAAACATGACTCTCTCCCTTCATTTGACGATTCAAGCCTTTGATTTTGTCGCCCTTCTTGAGTGATTTTGCTTCTACCCACCCACGATTGGTGGTAAAAATCAAGTGGTCTGGGGTACAAGTAATATTCCCCTTACCTGTAATTACAGTTATTGTTTGAGCGTCTTTTCGTGTACACCAAATTTTCTTTGCTCTACCAATAGTTAATTCACCATCAGAATTCATGCAATACACATCTGGTTGTAATCCTACCAAGTCCTTAATGGGTATATTGCCATCCGTGGTTTGAATTAATGTATTGCCAGATAAGCAGGGATTTGTACCTGCGTATTCAAATTCATCATCTTCGCTCAACAAATTCCAAGCATTAATCCTATCCCAAAACAGAACTCCCGGTTCACCCATATCCCAATTATTATACGCAAGTTTTTTAAATAACCTTCTTGCATTAACCGTTTTCGTAATGGTTTGGTTGACTTCGGGGCGTTCGTAAGACAGGGTGATATCTTCGTTTCGCTCAACCGCTTCCATGAACGCATCTGTAACACGCACAGAAATGTTAGCCGTTGTTACCTTATCCAAATCGGATTTAATATCAATGAACTCTTCGATGTCGGGATGGTCGCAAGCAATAGAAATCATAAGAGCACCCCTACGCCCATTTTGTCCAATTAGGCTTGTGGTCATTCCGTATAAATCCATAAAGGACACCGCACCAGAAGTCTCTTTTGCTGTGTTGTTGACCCTTGCTCCCTTCGGTGCAAGATTTGAAATATCAATCCCAACACCGCCACCATAAGAAAAAGTTCTTGCCAGTTTACTTGCTGTATCATAAATAGATTCAATACTATCTTGTGGGGGCGTCAATACATAGCAGTTACTGTAGGTAACTTTTATTCCTTCTTTATATAGCCCACGATTAGCAAGAATTCTTCCACCAAAAATAAATCTCTTGGCTTCAATTTCTGAACGCACAGATTCATCGCCACCACTTACTCTGTCAAGCCATTCATCAAATGACTCGTTATTGTGTCTATACTTCTTTTCCCAGATGTCAATGCCGATTTCGTTGTCTTTTCCGAGCCATTTTACGACTTTTTCATCAACCATGCAATCCTCCTACTACATAAAATCCAATTCCAGAAAACGTCATCAACAGTGCCGTAATTCCACAAGGAACATAGTATTCCTTATACTCATTATACAACACATCAATGGCGCACTGAATAGCCAAAAAAGTCATAAGTGCTCCAATGTTCATAAGTACCATTTTGTCTTCTCCTTTTGTTTCTTTTGTTACGTTACTTTCTATTATTTCTTTTGACTACTTATATTATACCACTTATATATTATTCTGTCAAGGCTAAAAACTCATATAGCCTTGTATTTCTATTATCATCACCAGTTCTGCTAATGGCTTCCCTAATTACATTTGGGTCGCCAATTTCAATTAATCTATCTGTCATTCTCGTTTGACTTGTATAAAGCAGTTGCCTATTCCATACACGCTCATGCGCACCAATAATGACATTGATAATATATCTACATTGACTACCTTGGAACTTATAGGGATTTGAACTATACGAAAGATGTAGGTTATTAATATCTTTAGTGGTATAAATGAAGTTTTCGCCTTCAATTTCTACCACTAACATATTGCCGTTGACCACACCACTTTCTTTTCTCGCATCAATTACCTTTCCTACTTGACCATTATATACGGCACTTTTTTTCGCATCGTCGAGTGAAAAAGAATCGTCCCAAGAAATCTCTTCATATCCATCAAGTGTAACGGCATTATAATTGTTCTTAACATTCATTACAAGGTCGCCTTTGTGAATTAAAACCGTAGTGTCGTTGTGCTTCGTCTTCATTTCAATATCACCACGACCAAGCGGATTAATTTCGGCTTGGATAAGATTGTTTAGTTTAATTGTTCCGTAGGCTCCAATATTGTATGGCACGAGAAGCATAATGTCTTTAGGACTAACTCCATCTTCTACAAGACACATATATACATCAACAATTTGTTCAATATCACCATTAAATGGGATGAACGTATAGTCACCTTTTTCTCCCATAGTAATTGGCTTACCATCTTCGACTTGTTCTTTGGTCAAATACATCTTCCCTTGTCTGGTTAATGCAGATACATAACTCGCACCACCTTCTTCAAATCGAAAACATTTTGTTAGGGTATACTTTGGAATCATGCCGCTTCTACCCATATCTTTGAATATCCTACCAAGACCAATAGAAGGTATTTGTGCAGAATCTCCAACAAATACATACCTATGTGATTGGTAGTTGTCGCCTACAGCATAAAATATCATTTGGAGAAGTGACACGGACAACATAGATGATTCATCAATGATAATTGCGTCTACATCGACAAGCCCGCTACCCATAACCGCTCTATGGATTGTGCTTGCAGGTCTGCCAGTTTGTTCTGATAATCTGCTTGCGGCTTTTCCAGTTGGAGACATCATACAGTATGTCATATCGTTATCTTCAATCATTTGAATCAATGCCATTAATGACGATGTTTTTCCTGTGCCACTTGGGGCATCAAGCATGATAATATTATGCTCACAGAATCCACGCAATACGTTCTTTTGTTCCTGCGTTAGTTCCCCATCTTTAATTTTAGTGTACTTCTTAAAATCCCAATCGGTAAGTGGAGTTGAAGCCACACGGATTTCTTTTATAGTTTCTGCACAAAACAATTCCGCACGATATGTCGATTCTCTTTGAATTATATTTTTATCTTCTTCGTAATGAATCAATTCAGAATCTATTGCAACATCTTTAATCAGTGGGAGAATGTCTGCGTCAATACTATAGATATAATCACCAAGTCGCACAGCGTCTACATAAGTTGAGCCGTCTTCTTCAAACCTTTGAATAGCATAATCCAACATATATTCAATGCGCCTATTTGACTCTTTTAGGGTTTTGTCGTGGCTTAATATGCAAACATCTGCACTACGAAATCCACGATGACATACAGATATGAGTGCATAATATGGGTCGTCATATATAAGTTCAATAGCATTTTCCATATCTCCGCACTCGTTCATAAGGTTGTTGCACTCTTCTACCGATAGAGCGAATGGCTCACATTTTTTACGAAGAAGGAACGTATTATATTTTCTCCCAACCTTTCGTACATATTGTTCAAATCTTTTGTTGGATACGTTATAGATTTTATCTACATCAATCTTATCCTTGTTGCCGCTTAAAATAAGACGAACAAAATCTGGATACGCATCATGCACATATTGCGCTTGACTCTCCGACATAATTTCTGTCAGAAGTTCGTAATCCATATCGTTGGTAATATCCTTAATGTCATCAAAAGATAGCGCAGGAATATCCACCAATAGATACGTTGTGCCGTATTGCGTTGGCGGTAGTTCCTTTAACTCCAATTCATATTTTTTATTTACCGTCAGTCGATGCTGTGTGTCCTTCACAGCAATGGTATGGTAGCGTGGATTGATGGCAAGATTATCGTACTCACCAATAGGTATACATGCTATGAGTTGAAATTTATCATTCCGATGTATTGTTCTTATTGCTTCACAGTTTACTATCATTCTTCTTCCAATTCAGTTAGTTTATAGTCGCACCACGCACTAATCCAATTTTCCACTGCTTCGCTTGGATGCTCGTTTACCCACCGCATACCAATAGAACGAAGTTCAAAACACGGCTCTTTGTCATCGTAGATTAAATTTGCTACGGAATAACAATATTCTTTTGGTTCGTCATATTCATTCTTTGTCCATTTAACAACATCAAATTGAATTGGTGTATTTTCTGGCGACTCTCCAAAGTAGTTAATATCACGAATTTGAAATCCGTGGAATCTATCTGTATACTCTCTCAACATTCATCCCACCTTTCGTAATAATCATATTCTTCCGGGTTCCAAAATTTCTCCATCCAATTTTCAATTTCTTCGATGTTCTCCCATCCATTGAGCCATGTGATGTTTATGGCGTTGTGAGTCCCCTTCTGGTAGAGTTGAGTCTCCGCTTCATATCGTGGTTCATCGAAGTGTTTGTGTATACACTTTTTTACATCAATATAATACTTCTTTCCAACATTGTCATCAAATCGCTTCTGGAAAAGCGTTTCTACAAAATCTCCCCAGATAGAGGGTGGTGTAAATTTTTTATATCCAGCGTTGATTAATTTTTCATCATTCATAACTATTCTCCAATCTTTTGGTTTATCAGATTCTTATAAGCAAGAATCATAGCGTAGCCACCACGCAAGTTTTCTTCTTGAATGATTCTAAATGTCTCTCTGATTAATTCGGTCAACGCATCTACTCTTCCTTTAACATATCCATGCTTATATGCTTCAGTTCCTTCATATGAATGTTTTGCTCTATCTGCCATGTAAATATCTCCAATCTCTATATTTATATTTTATATCTCTAAACCATGTCTTAATTCTAAACCAAGGCGTTCCATAATAATCAATAATATGCGTCTTCTTGTAGTAACCGATATCTACGCCATAACCAAACGCCACCTTATATTTGTGTCCACGATATTTCATTTTGCAGATGTAATAGTTGTGCCCACGTCTTTTCTTGACCTTGATATCGCAAAGGTCATCGCCAACATAGAACCAATCGTGCCAATATTTCCACTTGACGAATTTTTCACAGCCGAAGTATACTCTACCTTCGTCTCCCTTATGCCACGGAAATTCCTTGCAATAAATAGTCATGACATACTTATAGAATCCAATGGTCAAATCTTCGTCACCAATATATGCGAATTGGTTGTTGTTGAGTCTCCCGCAATACAGTTCTTCGTCTTTGTCAGACCATCCAACCATCTTCTCCATATCTTCAAACATTTCGGTCTGAATCAGTTTGCCATCCTTCCATGCGATGGCTCCATAGTCAATCATAGCCATTTCTTTTATCTCCTTTCTTTATATATTATACCACATATATAAAGAAAAGTCAATATTAATTTGACTTACTTCTTAATTCATCCAATATTTTCTGCGCAATCCTTCGGTCTATCTCATTGATGTCTTCGCTATTAGCCAATAGTTGCAAGCCGTGCTTTATATTCATCAATTCAGTTATGTTTGTTTCCATTCGTGCACCACTGATGTACTCACCATCATGGTATATAAACTTGAACTTCATTTAATTACCTATCTATTTCCATCAACTTTCACATCTGAAACTGTTTTTTCCTATCATTTTTTCTATACTCATTCTTCCCTCCGTTCTCCGTGGTGGCAGAAGCCTTGTATGTACACTGCCCTGTCCATTTCATCGCAGTATACCGACTCCGGCACAAGGGATTCGCTTGCGTTTTTGCAATCCTTACACCTAACCACTTCCCGGAGAGGGCACCAATCTGGTTTTGCGTCACTGTCCTCTTTTTGTAGTTCTTCGACCATGCAGAATCCACAAACATCGAACTTGCAATAATAGCAAGTCTTCGGCATTGGCATATCAATCAGTATTGCCATCACTTACTCCCCTCGTCCTTGCTCCCACAATCTTGCATCCACACTGTGGGCAATACTTACTTCCTGCCCAGTTCATCGGATTGCTACCTATGCCTTTGTCTGCAATACCTATATGTGTTGCAACGTATCCGCACTCGGAACATCGCCACGCAGGAATGTTCCAGTCCATGCCGTTCGGGTCATACTCCCACTCGCCTTTAGGTCTATCGCCATAATCTCCGTAAGCAAAATATTCAATGATATCCGTTATTTTTGGCTCAAATATCTTTGGCATCATTGGATGTCTTCTTAATTCCACTAATTCGCCTATCATTCCTTCATACGTCATGTTTTTTACCTCTCATATCAGCACCGCAGTTGGGGCAGAAATTTGCCGTGTACGAACTCGTTATTTTTTTGCAATTCGTACAGCGGTAATCTTCATTAACAGTAATTTGCCACTCCCCCTTTGGTGGCTGTTCTCGCACGTCTGCCTTGAATTGTGCTTCTACTCCAGTTTTCCAACCTTTTATAAATGCTTCAGAATAATATCCTTCGTTATCAATATTTAATCGTAGTTTTTTCACTTTATTTTTCACCTCTCATATATGCTCCGCAGTTGGGGCAGTATTTGAATTCTGATAACTCCATGCTCCCACACTCGGAACAGGTGTATGTTGTTATTAGGCATAACTCATCTGCATATCCTTTGTTCCACTCCCCTTGCGGTCTATTTATGTCAATTGTTGGTGCTTCATCAATTTCCATCATTAATGACACAACTATATCTGTTTCAAAAGGGTACTCTTTTTCCTCTCTTCCACAAGGGTCGGAAGGCATCCACTCAAGCACCTTGCGTTTCAATGCAGTTGCATCAATCAATCTCATTCATCCTCACCGCCTCTCATCTTCGCTCCGCACTCTGTACACCAATTCCTTGCATCCGCAAAGTCAAAAACCTCTCCGCACTTTGAACATCTGACAGCATCAACATCGTCTGGGTATGTTGCCGTTTCCCATTCAATGTGTGTATTTGGGAAATCGACATCATTAGTCCTGTAAACTTTCTTTACAGGAATCCACACACCACTCTCTCGCTCGTTCTTGCCTTTTGTGTAGCCATACAAAAGCATTTCCTTGCAATCTTCTTTTGCTCTCTGTGTTAGTTCTCCACCATCTGCTTCTGCATAGTATTCCCACACATCATCTGCTTCTGCTGATAGCCATTCTCTAAACTTGACATACATATCCTCTCGCTCTGACGGGATAGACATAAGGATTTTTACGGCACTCTTTGTGTCAACGTAACCATAAGCACCGTCTTGATTTGCTTCTTTGACTATCGCTTCTATCGCCGCCTGTCTGCTGATTAAGTCACTCATTTACTCACCTCTCATCTTCGCTCCGCAGTTCGGGCAGTAGTTGTCCACAATCCTAATGGCATGACAAACTGAACATTCTCCATGAACGTGTCCTTCCACGGTGTTTGGAATGAGTTCTTCGTGTAGCCACTCGCCACTCTCTCGCTCTGCATCCAATGCTTGTATTGCCATGTCAATAGCTTCGTCATATTCATCATCACACATTAGCTCACGAAGCAAGTCTTTTGCTTTTTCCCTTGTCATTATTTATCCTTTCAATATGTCCTTCTCTGCTATCCCCTCTACGTGTTGTTTGTTGCTTTGACCATCTTCAACAAAAAAGCAATCTTTAATGATTAAACCGTAGGTTATTCCGTGGTCTTTATCAATGCAGATGTGCTCTATCTCTGCCTTTACTAATACACTCTCTCCGACTTCAAACTTTGTTGTAATCACTCTTCTTTTCTTTCCGCCCTTGAACACCATTCAATAGGATTTGCACTATGTTCGCTATAACCAAGTCTGACTTTCGTATAAGAAACTGCTTGGTAGCAATAATCTTGATGTATACACTCATTACAGTATATTGGCTCTGCCGATAGTGCTTCTATTGCCATATCTATGGCTGTATCCATGCTCGGAAAAATATTTGCTTCTTTTAATTTAATCTTTGCGTACAACATTTCTTTTATTGCTTCTTCCCTTGTCATTCTGAATCACCTTCCTCAAACCATATCTCTACGAATTGATTTGCCCATTCTGATAGTTCTTGTTCCATTTCTTCTTCCGTATAGTCGTCGGGAAACTCAAAATCTTCTTCGTATGTTGCATCTGGGAAACCAAAACTACACTTCCCCGTCCTTTTAATCATTCCGTATCACCGCCCATCTTCTGTATCAGTTCTGTCACTACCGCTTCGTGCATATCATTTGCGCTGTTGTCAATTTGTGGATATGTCACACACAATTCTTCCCATGTTTCAGCGAACAACCCCCACGGCGATTCAAACTCAATAATCTTGGTTACATCAGCATCCCAATACCCATATTCAAACGTCGCCTTGAAAGCCATTGTTTCAAACCACCGATTAACACCTATGGTTTCCATTCTGCCATTAGGTGATTCGTATGCTCCAACAGTTGACACGACAACCTTTTTCTCGCCACATTCAAGCAACGTATTTCGTCTAAAACGGCATCTATGCCCACCGATAAAGTGCCCTACCCATCCTCGTTCTGTTCTCTTTACGCTCATTCCGTATCACCGCCCTCATCGTATGTCCCAATGTAAATACTCATATTCTTCTTCAATCTCTTTTTGCCAATCTGGTATACTTTCATTCCGACTGATACAGTCTGTGGTCGTTGCGGATTCTGCATCACCCTCTTTTGCGCACTCACCGCCAAAAAATTCATAGTTCCCTTTCGGCTTTACATATTCGCTCTTCTCTCCAGCCAGACACCTCGTTTTAGAAAAGTTTTTATGAACTGTCTGACTCATTTTTCACCTCTCATATAAGCAACCTTGTCTGTGCGGTTGGTATACACTTTCCTGTCATACCCTTTTGCACAACGGTATGTCTCGGAGTTACAATTCCCAAGCCTGTCTGCATATTCACATAGCCTATAAAAGTGTCGGCATATACGCTTATTCGGTGTTGTTATCTTCATTGGTTTCACCTCTCATATCAGCACCACACTCTGGGCAGAAGTTCGCTTCGCAAGTGATTATAACACCACACTCCGAGCAAGAACATTTTGGTGAAAAATAATAGCCAGTTATGCTTGAATCACTTGCAATGTGTTCATGTATCCACACCCCCTTCTTCCGCTCTGGCTCTACTGGTGGACATTCATTCAACGCTTGGTTTATTCCAGTCAGTGTCATGCCCTTTTCTTTTGATGTTTCGTTGTATGTAACCCAATAGGCATTATCTTCTATGATTCTCCACAAATCATGTTTACTAATAGCGTCCTCACATACTGGCTTTGGTTTGACTGGTGGGAGAATGTTGAGAATCTCTTGTACTCCTTTGCCTGTAAAGTACGGCACCTCCCCATTAGTGCAATCATGTAGTGCTATTTCTTCTATCGCCTGTTGCCGACTGATACAGTCCTCGCTATTCTCCCACTTCCCCCTTGGTCTACCTTCATAAGCGCGAATCAAATCGTCAATATCAGCCCTTTTCCACTCGTCAGATTCTTTGTGCTTCCAAAGAATCCTGCTCTCATCAACCTCTGTTCCTATCTGTATAATCATTTTGTATGCCTCCTATCACTATATATATTATATCACATATATTTATCATTGTCAATAAAAATATGGCTATAACGCCATATTTTATCTTTGCCACCACGCACAATTAAGTCTTTGCGGCACCCTATACCACCAGTAATCTTTTTCGCTCATACGCTTTAATACGTCTTCAATTGTAATTTTTACCAATTTGTAAAGTCCTTTCCCTTTTCAGTAAAAACATATAGTGGATATTCACCTTTTACACAATCCCAAAAGCATTGTTTTGCTTCTTCAATATCTTTTAAGTTAAATGTCTGTTCTGCTCTAATTGTTTCACCACTTTCAAAGATGGTAACTTCAACACTCATTTCTACTGTGTTTTCTGGAATGGAGATAATAATATCGTCACATTCACCTTCATACATTTTTCGGTCTGTCATTTTGTTAGTCATGTTTAATTTCGTCCTCCTTGTTAAGAAACATCGTATATACGGGCACTCTATCGCAACACACTAATCTTCTATCTTCACACGCACTTACATATTTTGCAAATTTCTGTTGCGATTTTTCGTTGTTGAAGGCGGTTACTATTGGTTCTGTTTGACCTATTTGTTCGTATATTATGGTATATACATATTGACTAATCATTTATCTCCACCTTTCGCTCTGAATTTCTGGTATAAAACTTAATATGTGTTTAATAACGTCTACTGTCCATCCATCGCCAATAACATCGCAAGCCTGTCCGTATGAAAGATTATCACAATAGCCAGTGGGTAGAGTCTGCGCCATTTCCATTTCTCTTCTCGTTAAAAATCTGCACCAATCCTTATACGGCATCATGCCACTATTAGGACACCTATCTTGTTTGCGACTAATACAACCGACCTTATCAGCGTTGATTAAATTAGCACATTTGGTCATTGTGTTAATGGGCGATTCGCCATTACTCCACATACGAATTCGACTTGGCGTTTTATTTGGTATCGCTTCGTTGCACCTATTTATATCCGTATCTATATAGTCTTGATAAGATATATGTTTGTCTTTTGGGGATGTTACATTTGGTATATTAGTCCAATAATATCTCGCTCTGGTTTGATATGATACTAACTTACTATCAATCATAATGCCATTTACGTCAAGGTAATTATCTAATTCTTCCTTACTGTCTTTTCTCATTCGGACGTTTTCAAGCAAGAAATATTTGGGTTGTATTTCTTTAAGTAATCTTATATACTCATAGAACAATACGCTTTTATCACCTTTCAGCCCATCAATTGTATTTCCGTTACCGCTTGTTACTCTTAATGTACTAAAATTCTGGCATGGACTACCACCTATAATTATATCTGGCTTTTCTTCCAAGATTTTGGTAGGTTCTTCTCCGTAACATTTATTATGATGAAAATCCCAATCGGAATATAATGCGTGTGTCTCTTCGTCCCAATGAAGTTTAGTCACATCACCAACCTGTATGGTGTTAGGGTAGTGTAGTTGAGTCGTTTCAATAGCAATTTTCTTAATTTCAGACGAGATATACTTGTTTTTAACGCCATCAAAAGTTATACCAAGACGCTCAAACGCAATTTGTCCACAACTAATGCCATCAAATAAACTTAATACTATCATAATGCGCTCCTAATAAATGTTATACTATCTTTATTTCAAATTCTTCAATAACTATTTGCTTCGTCTTCTTACCACGAAATTCATTAACGCTTGGTTTCCCAATTATATCTATATTAATTATACCACCTGTACCAACCTTTAGCAAGTCTTTTTTTTCTTTTGAACAAAAGAACATGATAAACTCAATATCCCCATATAGAAATTTAATTGTAGTTTTACCAGCACCAAGTTCTTTAATATCTTCGCCGCTAATGGTTATATTAGAAAAATATACTGTTGGCTCCGGGATACCGTGACCCCACAACATTTTACCAGCGTCATTCATATCGAATATCTCTGGTGGCATAAACACGTTATCTGTAGCATACATAACGTGAATGGTTGGCTCTTCTAAATTCAGTTGTCTACAAAATGTTGACAACTCATCTGTGTTTTCTGCTGACCAACCGATTCCACAAGATTGTTCATGCCCAGCACAAAATGCTACGCCTTCGCATCCTAACAACTGACTTCTAATTGGTATTGGGCTACGAACAGAGCCAGATAGGAATTTATCTCCATGTACAACAATGCATGGGCATTGGTATTTATCGCTTAACTTTGTAGCAACTAATCCTGTGTATGGTGTATTAGGTGACTTAAAAATCTTAATCCTGTCGCCAATGTATCCGTTAGATAACACTTCCTCGTACAACTTGTTTGTTTCATTTCGTTGCTTGGCGTGTTGCTCCTTGATTTTATTAATAAAATCATTCACACTATTGCTTAATACATCACCAAGCGCAAGCATATCAAACAATTGTGTTTTTAGTGATTTGTTATCGCTCCTACACACAGCGTTGATTTTAGGTATGACGTTCCATGCCAATGTGGTTGGTGTTATATCAGCGTTAGATATAAACTCGTGACACATAGCACGAAGGGTTGGGTTGGCGATATGCTCCAATCCCCACTTCACAATCATTCGATTTTCGTTGTAGCGCATATCCATAACATCGCCAATGGTTGCCAGAGCAACAAGGTCAAGGCACGATTGATGAAGCTTGCTATTATGCTTCTTGCAAAATGCGGTGATTAACTTATGCGTCACGCCAGCACCACACAGTTGCTTGTTCTTTACACCACGGCTCTCTTGGTTGTTAATGATGGTGGCATATATGTTATCTTCGTTTGCTTCATGGTGGTCTGTAACTAATATCGGGATGTCCATCACATTATACAAATACGCACACGCATCTATGTCGTTTGTGCCAGCATCTGGTAGCCATATAAGCCCCACTTCTTGGTCATTGTCATCGCTTATGTAGCAATTTATCTGCTCCATCATTTCTTTACTTAATCCGTGTTGCTTACCACCATGAAAAAGTGCCTCGATATTTGTTGAACTTACACCTTCTGATAACAGAAATTTGTATGCAATAGTAGTAGCACAATAGCCGTCGCAGTCGCTATCACAAATTAGGAGAATCATTTTGTCATGAATGTTGGCTTCGTAAATTGCTCCTTCTAATACTTCAACACCCTTTTCTATATTGTCGTAGTTTTCATAAGGCTCTACAAAACTTGCAGGTGGGTTAAGATAATTCTCTACATCTACTACACCACATCTACGCAGATATTCGTTTATGGTTGGTGTTTCGTTTTTCTGAAATAAAGATTCAATTTTCATTATCAATCATCCTTTATAATTGCATAACATTGGACTATCTGCTCATACTCACCAGTTTTCATCCATTGCTTCTTGCCATTAGCGTCTTCGCCAATAAGTTTGACCTTCTCTTTGGTTCTAAATGCCACTTTTAACAAATCGTCTTGTGCACACGGTAACTTCTTGTACCATTTCGCATCACATTTGTATTCAAATGATTGGTTAGAAGCAAGATGATATAACGATAACCAAACCCTATCCCATTTATCCTTATGTGCTGATTGCACTACATATTCGTCCATGGCAACACTCACATTCCCAACATCAACGTAACCAAGATGTTTGATTTGGTTACGAATCAACATTGGAACATCCTCCCCATGCAAAGGAGTAATGTCTATAATGTGCTGGATTAAACCCTTGTTATTTATTTTGCTAAATGTTTTTTCTGTTTCCTTGTCCGAATACTCACGCACAACAGGAATAAGCCAAGGTTCGTTCTCTATTTTTTCTTTCTTGATGGTCTTACATTTGTGAAATTTATCATACCACCCACGCATATCCTTTAGTGTTCCAACGGTTCCAAATTTATCGAAAAACCCAATGTCAATTAGAATATCCATAGACTTGGAATTGATTCTATTATTATCCACTTTGATATCTTCACACATTTCAAGCACATCAATGAACGTCTGTGGGTTTCTTTCTGCTACCTGTAGCATAATATCGGCGGCTACAGACTGCATGGACTTAATTGAGCCAAGCCCCTTATATATAGTGTTGGTTAACTTGTCGCACACATAAACATTCTTTGCATATCCAAGTTTTGGTGCTTTAATAGTAAACCCTTTAGACTTGGCGAACTTTGTGCCCCTTGCGATATCATCATCAGTTCTTGCGTTATTAAGAAACGCTGTAATAAATTCAAGTGGATAATAGTATCTTAACATAGCACATGTATATCCAATCATTGAATATCCAGTTGAATGATTGTAACCAAACATATAATTGCTACTGTCTTCAATGATTTGGAGGAATGCCTTCGCTTCCTTTTCTGCTACGTCTCTTGGCTTGTCTGATTTTTCACAATACCCTTCGAGAATTTGTGGTAACGCCGCTTGCAGTCTGTCCATTTGCTTGCGCCCAATGGCTCTTCTTACATTGTCAGCATCAGAACCAGACAGCCCACATATATCTTGTAGGAACTTAATTACGTCTTCTTGGAATACAAGAAATCCATTATTATCCTTTAATAATTCATCAATCTGTTCAGAAGGATTATGATTGGTTTCGTGTGCAAACAATCTATCCCTATAAGATTCTCCACTTGGTCTAATAGCGGCGTTGACTAATGACATATGATTAAGCATGTGTGGTTCAAAATCTTTTAGACACTTAAACGCATAATCAGATTCAAATTGGAATAACCCTACTGGTGATGTAATCATATCTTTCCATACGTTTTCATCATTCCAATTTATTTCATGAGATTTAGGATATGGTATTCCAGCGAGCCTACATGTATCACGAATAATCTGCACGTTTTGTAATCCTAAAATATCATACTTAACCAAATTAATTTCATGAATTTCCTCCATATTGATTGGCAGTACAACTTGCCCATCGGAGTTAATAAACCCACCATAATTATCAATTAAATTAATTGGCGATGCGATGATGCCAGCAGGATGTTGGGATTGTGAGATTACACATCCGAGCATACCATCATAATAGTAAAATACTTCTGGATATTTTTTTCTTGTTGCTTCTTCGTCTTCTTCAAATTCTCTCTTAATCTGGTCTGCTAATTTGAGTGAATATTCAGACTCCTTTCCACTCTTTTCTTCTTTGTGTCTCAATGCACGACATATATCATCAATAGTCCCTTTTGATTGAATCGTATCGCTCGCAAGTATATATGCTGTATTCTCTATGCCAAAACGGTCAATAATGTATTGATACACCAATGACCTTTGGTCTGGAGACACATCAATATCAATATCACCAATTTCTTTCCTGTGCTCGTTACAAAACCTTGAGAACATAGTATGCCATACTACAGGGTCAACATCAGTAATGTCTGACAAATATGCGGTTTCGCTACCCCCAACAGACCCACGACAAAATCCAATAGGAATGTCATTTTCCCAACACCAAGAAATCATTTCAGACATGAATAGCATAAAGCCACTCATGCCAACTTTATGGAATACGCTTAATTCTTCTTTGATTTTATCACCATATTCTTTTGCTTTAGATTTATCAATAGTGCCTGTGTTGACCTTTTGCTTGTATTTATCACGCAACCTCTCAAGTAAAACCTTCTCGTCTTCTTCTCCGTAAAGGATTGGATACTTAAACGATGTGTCTAACTCAAAATCAACAATGCTGTCTGCCATAATGTTAGTGTTTTCAATCGCTTGAAGATATATTTCTTCATGAGTCCCTTGCTCCTTAAACGCCTCACAGAGTTCATCATATGATTTGTATGTTAAATCAAAAATATCCTCGTCGCCAAACTCAATTTCTTTTGACCATTGTAACATAGTACGACACTCTGCCTTGTACTGATTGAGACTATGTGTGTCCGTACCTGCAATAAGGGGTATGTTGAATTGTTCAGATAGAGTAGTAAGGTATCTGTTATATACGATTTGCTCTGGATGGTTATGTGGTTGAATTTCTAAATAATCATAGTGTTTAATTAAAGACCAAAAGTTATCAAAGTTGTCATCTTTAGATTCGTGCATGTAACACAAGGTATTAAGCGGACTCGCTAAACATGCAGAAATTTTAATAACATTATCACTAATGTTCATAAATTCATTAAAAGATAATCTTGGTCTATAATAAAAGTGGTCTGGTTGCGATGCGATATAGCATAGCCTGTTTATTTCCTTTACTCCTTCATAATTTTTAGCCAACAAAACAGTATGATAATTATCTCTTACCTTTGGTTCAAGTTGTTCTGTCAGATAACATTCTACACCATGGATGTACTTGATTCCGTTGGCATCACAATACATTTTTTTTTCGACCCAATTATAAACATTACCATGCTCCGTAAAAGCGATGGCTGTTTGACCAAGTTCTTTTGCTTTGTTTACATAGTCTTTATAATTAGTGCAACTGTCAAGCAAAGATTGTTCAGTATGAAGATGATAAACTACATAATTCTTTTCCATTTTACCACCATAAGTATCTATGACATACCTTTAACATATCGTAAACTTCATCCATAATCTCCACATGGTCTGTGCTTATACTACTAAAATTCATGGCATCTTTACATTTGCCAATCATCTTATCAATCATTTCTAATTCTGTATATTCTTCACCAAGATACTCACACTTGTGATAGTTTAAGTCAACAATTTCTCCACCAATTTCTTTATACATCATAAGACGCTCATAGATAAGTTGTGCGAATGTTGAATCTAAATCCCATGTTTCTATATCACAAAACCCATAGATTTTTTCTTGCTCGCACCAACGCTCATGTCGCTCGTCGGTTTCATCATGATAACCAAATATTTTTTCTTTGGGTATTATCTCTTCAAGATATTTCCTATTCATATGTATACCGCAACCTCTCTGTTATCCTATTCCTTTGCTTTATAATTATATATTGGTTTGATTATGCGCTCAATTTTTACGGTATCTCCAATGTGGTTTATAATTTCATCAGCTGGTTTATAAGCCATTGGGGACTCATCTAACGTAGATACATCAACAGATGTGGTATATATTCCCACCATAGATTCCTTAAAATCAATCATGGGGATGCTTTCTTTTGCTTGTTTTCTACTCATTAGCCGCCCTGCGCCATGTGGAGCCGAGCAATTCCAATCTTCATTTCCTTTTCCAATAGCAATAATGCATCCATCACGCATATTCATAGGGATTACAACCCTTTCTCCTTTCTTTGCGGAGATTGCCCCTTTACGAACCATGTTGGTTCTCGGCTCTATGTAATTATGGATTGTTTCAAAAGACTCATTTGTATCCCACTTCATTTTTTCCATAATTGTACGAGCTATCATAAAACGATTATCAGAAGCAAATGTTTGACACAGACGCATATCATTAAGATAATCTAATCGGTCTTTTCCCGTGAGATAGCTAAGTTCTTTTGGTAATTCTGGTATATATTTTTTAAACCACTGATTTAATTCTTGCCACGCACTGTTAATTTCTTTTTCTTTCCCTTGTGATTTAAAATTTTCAATTAACTCATTATGATAATAATTTATTTTATGTTTTCTATCACATTTTTCAATTGCAAGATTTTGATAATAGTCTGCGACCTGTTTTCCTAAGTTGCGAGAACCAGTGTGAATAACTAAATACCTATTACTTTCGGAATCTTCGTCAATTTCAATAAAGTGATTACCTCCACCAAGAGTACCCAATGATTTTTGTAATCTATCTATATTTTGTAAATGCTTATAACAGCGAAACCTTCTAAAAAAATATTCTTTACATATTTCAATTGAATGTATACTGCGACCGCTCGGTATGTATCGTTTTACAACTTCATCTAACTTCTCAAAGTCAATATAAATTTGTCCAAGATTAACTGTAAGCATACCGCAACCAATGTCTACTCCTACAATGTTCGGTATAACCTTATCGCCTAAGTCGGCTGTAAAACCAATAACACAACCAGCACCAGCGTGTACGTCGGGCATAATGCGAATTTTGCAATCCGAAAAAGCGGGGTGCCCTGTCAAAGTTTTAATTTGTTCGAGTGCTTCATATTCAATATTATCAGTAAATATTTTAAGATTCAAAGTAGCTCCCCCCCCCTTTTTTTTTAAGGACAAAACCTCATTTCTTCATCAAACCTATTTGCTATAACCATCCATTCGCTTTCGCTAATACCACCACAATCATATTTTTCTTGTAAGTTACATAAACATTGGACGAGATATCTATCATTATGCCAATTAACAAATACATCCTCTATTGGTATGGTTAATATGTCATAACAATCCTCGTATGCAAAATCAAAATACTTTATAAACTTTTCAAATTCAAGTTTATAATCACGATTTAACATATAACATTGTACTAACATAGTATATCTGATAAAATGCTCAATAGGGTAATCCATAATTTTATTTACAAGAATATGATTCGGCGTACCTTTATCTCGTATACTTTTAGCAATGCAACAACACTCTCGCCATTGCCCAAGAAGTTGCTGGCGTGGTAAGTATTGAACTAAATCTTTGTGCCACAACCGCATGTTTCAAATTACCTGCCTTCAAAACTCTCATCAATATCACCAACTTCAATCATCATAGAATAAGTATTATCATTATATTTTGTTGGAGTAATTGTAAGAATGTAACCTTGTTCCAGAAAACATTTAATCACATCGTCCCCATGGTAGGAATCAAAATACTTATCTGTTTTAATTTCAAAAATCTTATCGCTCATCGTTCATATACTCTCCTATCTCATATTTTTTCTTTTTACTATATAGATTTCTAATAATTTTACTTACTTCATCTTTTGTAATGTATTTTGGGCAATCGTATGGTTCTGGTTTGTCCCACTCGTTATAGTATGTTATATTGCACGGGCACTCATATAGACCCGTTGCTTCTTCACAATACACAATCGTTGCCCCATGCTCATGGTCTTCACCATAGAAATAACAATCTGTATGCGCTACGCTTTTCATCCATTCTTCCCTTCGTATTCGTCCCACCACATACCGCACTTGGTGCAAATCTTATTTGGCTCTGCTCTACATTCATCTTCAGCGTCACCAAATTTAATTTCTTCCACTTCTTCCCATTCGTGGTCGCAGAACCTCGATTTAATCAGATACTTAATCCTTCTTAACTTGCTCATCTTTATTTCTCATTTTTGTGCAATTAGTGTAATCCAAATAATACACCAAGCAAGATTTACATGGCTCATCATATATGAACGTATTAACATCCTTACACGAATCACACACCCTACTATGCATTATCTCTTGTTTTGTATACACTTCACGAAGCGGGCAGTCCTTATATCTCATGTTTGGATTCCCGGAAAAATCTCTCCATAGAATAGGACATCTTTTTCTGTCTATACCGAATATGCAATTGCCACAAGTATCTGGCATATCCATATCAATCAGTATCGCCATATCACTCACCACCTTTACTTACAACCTCGCCGTCTGCCTTTAACGAAAAGTTTATGAGAGATTCTTTAGTTAGCATCTTCGCTCCGCACCACCAGCAGTACGGCACTTCTTGGCTCTTGGAGTGCAAATCGCTATGTCCGCACTCGGAGCAAATGTATCTGTAATTGTCGTTATCGGTATCCTCTTTACGTTGTTCGTCTGCCAGTATCCACTCACCATGTACTGGCTCTGCGGATGGCGTGGTTTCCGTTTTTGCGTCTCGCAATCCCATTACATAGGCGTCTCGCATATCCGATTCGCCATACGCACCTTTTCTTTTCCAAGTTCCTTTTGGCTCTGCGGATGGGAGTGATTTAACCTTATCAGATAGTTCCGTCATAGCAGAATCGGTAAGACCTAATCTTCGATAGTTTTCTAATATAACATTTCTCACCGCCTGTCTGCTGATAAGGTCGTCGTCTGTAATAGTTTCTACTGGCGACAATTCATCTACAGCAATATATGCGTCAGACAATCCGCATTGTCGCTCTCTTGAAAACGATATGAAGTTGTCAGTATATTCGTCTGGGTGCTTCGTTGCGTTGTTTATTTCTCTTTCAATAAATTCCGATTCTTTATCAATAGCATCTAATGCCGACTGCTTGGTAATCAGTTCAACCATTATCGCTCACCTCGTCATATCCTTCCCAATAATCTTTTTCTCCGCTATACGCTCTGCAACACTCCCAGCACACGCCTTTAATGATGCCATGGTTGTGCTTGCAGTTGTCGCAAGATTTGTTGTTGTTTATTTCGTTATTCATGTTATCACCTATGGTTCCAACTATCATCTACTTCAAAGTTCCAGACAAAGAATGCTACAAACGCTACTCCAATTCCTATCAAAATCATCATGTTTAACACCTCCACCCTTTCTTTTGTTGTATATATTATACCACACTTTTGTGATGGTGTCAACATTTTTTTTATTTTGATTTACTCACCCACTCACCAATTTTACAATGTATAAAATCTTCTGTAGTAAATTCTGTTTTATTGTCTTTCTTTTGCGGCTGTTCAACTTGCATGCCACTAATCAATCCAAGAATACACGCTCCAATAAATACCGCAATCCATATAATTGCCCCACTTCCAAAAAGCAAAAGTAAAATAAAGATTGTGCCAAAAAAGAATAGTCCTAATAAAATCCATCCTACCCAATTTATTCCACTATACATTTATCGCAATCCTTTCTTTGTACAACTTCTCGTACACTTCTCTCCCACGGTCTGTCGGAGATTCCTTATGTCCCAACGAATCATCCGTGTCATATAGAACGCTACATTTTGCATAGCCTTTAAAAAGCCTTGCGATTCTTTTGACGTTCTGTATATATGCTTGATGCTCCTTACTATCTCTTTTTTCATAATCTTTATCTATTCCTATAATTACTTCCGAGACACCCATTTTGAGAATCATATCTCTGCGTTGCTTGCCCAGATTCATGCCAAACATTCCAACCCCTGTGTTTTGTGGATATATGCTGTCAAGTTGAAGTACCGCTTTTGGCGATTCAAACAGTTGAATTTGTTTAGTGTAGCGGATATACGGTTCATTCATGTTCAGTCCGTATAATACTTCATGGCTTTTGAATCTGTAATCCAATCCGCTTACCGTGTGTAACGGGATGTATTTCTTACCCTTGCTTAATTCATGCTGACTTAAATTCCTACAATGTATACCAATTAGTTCTCCATCCAAATCATAAACAGGAATTGTGATTTGGTTTTTCGCTGGGTAAAATCCAATGCCAAATTTTTCCATAGTGTCTTCCGATATACCATCAGATAAAAACGCCCGATGGTGGTATGGCTTCAAAAAACGTAGGATGTCCTTGGGGTATCTTTTACCAAGATATGTTGACTTTTTTTCTACTTGGTAGACAGATAAGCGTTCTTTCCATGGTGGTAGGGTAAATCCTTGACCTATACCTTCTCTGCCAGTTTTAATGCCGCTTACCTTGCATATATAGTTAAGTATATCTTGGAATCGAAATCGCTTCCCCTCTAATTTCCATCGGTCAGAAATTAGGTCAATGATGTCCCTTGACTTATTACATTCGGTAAAACAAAATGTAGTGCGTGTGTTTAGATAGAAATAAAGTTTATATGACGCATCCGCTGGGTCAAGGTTGTGGCATATGGTTGGAAGTTGCCAATATTCACTCGATTTTTTTATTTCTTCCACGCCAAGTGAATGAAATATGGCTTCGTAATTTTCTAATGTCAGTTGTGATAAAATTTCCTTTGCGTTCATTACTTAAATCTTCTGCCACCACCTACGACTAACCACGATGCGTATAAAATCAGTGCGCATGTTCCGAAAAAGCATATATCAAGAATCGACATCTTCATTCACCACCTTTGTTCCTGCGTCACACATAGCATCTATAAAATCATTAAACGGATAGATATCATCAAACCCCCTTGAGAGCCAATAGTCATAAAGTTCTATCGTGCTCGCTTCTACAATAATTCCATTTTCTATTTTCATTTATTCACCCCACCATTTATTAACATTATATAAAACTTTATGAGATTTGCCTTCTTGCATACTGTTGTGGCAGTCCTCAAGGATGTCTGCGAATTCTTCTTGTGTCAACCTTCTGTTACTTCTAACTCCACGCAAGGGATATTTATACCATTCAAGTCTTACACCGCTTGGTTTATGCCAGAAATGCCACTCGTTTGAGTCATCGTCATCCCAACTATATGGAATGATTTGAAACGTATCGTTCTGAAAGTATTCTCTACCCATGTCTTTCATATAATAAACCCAAACAATTTGATTCACACGACGCTCCATATGAAATTGAATTGGGTCAATTTCCTTATCGTACAAATTACATTGGTTACAACTGCGCCTAAATGAGTCCCTACACACCGCCACCTCTTTGCAATTCTTACATCCCATATTTACTCCTTTGGTATATCTTCTTCGCTCCAATAATTATTGTAAAATTCAATCCTTGCTTCCTTTTGTGTCCAATCGCCGTCTGGCTTTTGAATGTCTTTCATTCCTTGGCACACACACTTCATTGGTTGTTGCTCGTTAGCAATTTGTTCGCACAATCCTGCGAATTGCATGACGAGCATTTCAAAAGCCAATGGCTTAATTGTTTGTGTTTGTATTAATGCGTTGCCTACATATAGTTCTATTTTATATGTAGGCAAGTCAATTGTGTTAAAGTTAAATATGTTCATGATTAGATAAACTCAATCTTGTATCCAAGTTCTTCTTCTAACTTTTCTTTGCTGACATATCTTTTTGATGCAACATAGTAACAATCTGCTTTGTCCTTTGCGTTTCTCCAATTATATGGGGAATAAAATGCAGGATGCTTCGGGCGATAGACGCACTGGATATCTTTATATACATCTTCGAGATAATCAAAACCCTCCTTGTAAATAACAACGAATCCATCTTCGTATGACATAATCATACCATACAAATCGTATTCGTTATTATACTTATCAAACAAAATTATGATGTCTCCAGTTTTGGGCTTCACTTCCAATACCCATTTAGTATAATTATTTTCCATCTTTGCTCTCCTTTTATAATAAAATAACCCTTACCTATGGTTATATTATACCACTTGGCAAGGGAAAAGTCAATAACTTATTGATGGTAGATGTGCAATTTTTCTATTGTTTCCAACGGCTCCAACGCTTTTGTCGTTGCGTATAGGTCTTGCACTCTGCCAGTTCCAAGGTCAACATATTGATATACACGAATATATTTTGGAAACCTTGATGCTCTACCTTTGATGTTATGGGTAATCATGTTTGGTTTAGGAAGGTCTGGATACATGGCTATGTATGGTTCAATCTCTGACATTTGCTTTTCTGATAATGGTGTGATTATCATAGAGCAATCAGCCTTGCGTACTTGCGACTTACCACCAGCCAAACACGCTTCTGTAGGATATGGCATTTCTAATTCTCTACCATTTAGTTGCGTTCCAGTAAGAATAGGTATGTTGTGCTTTCTTGACATTTGCTTTAGTCTGTCTGTCAATGTAAGCAACACCATATCTTCACGCATTGGAATTCCAGACTCTTGCGCTAATTCGTTCGCAACATATCCTTGATTTTGTACATAATCAAATACTACCAGTTTTACGTTCTTATTTATAATGTAGTCTTCAATAATCTCTTCCAAATTTTTCGCTGTGAATTCCGGGTCATCAACAACATAAATCCCGCTTTGTTCAAGTATCTGTCTGGCTTTGTCTACACGCTCTTCTTCGTCGTGGATGTAAAGCCCATCCATAATTTTGTTCCTTGACACCCCAGAAATCCAAGCAATAAACATTACATCAAGTTCTTCCCTTAAATCCATTTCTGTGTTGATGAACAACACATTCCCAATATAGGATTTATTTGTCCTATATTTTTTCTTTTCAAGGTCGTAGTAATATTTAATTCCACTCATACAAGCATCGCCAATAGATGTGACGGTTTTGCCGCTTCCACTTGCGCCAGACCGTAGTGTAAGTCCCATAATGCCACGATATATGTCGTTCAAGTATGGAGACTGGAACGATAATCCAAGTCTTGGAGTTTCTTTAAACACTTCCTTCGTATGTTCAAAATCACTACCAGCCTTATAGTGCTCTACGTTTTCTGTGGATATATAATTTTGTTTTATATTTAGACGCTTTTGTTCAAAGTGTTTGTCAATATCACGAAGAGAAATTGAATTTAATTTATTTCGTTGTGAGACTTCATCTTTCGCTTCGTCATACAATTCTTTAATATCAAATCCAACCGCCTTATATTCACGAAGCATAGCGAACTTACGAACTACGTCATAATGCACAGCGATATTTTTCTCACTCGCAATTTGCTTTATCTCTGGTATAAATGACATAAAATCATATTGGTTGCAGAGATTATATTGCTCTGGGTAGTTGCGCAGAAAAGTATCAACAACAACATTGTCAATTTCTTCCGCACCAGACGCAACAAGATTATACATTGTTCGATACAAGATGTGGTGAAATTTAGATTCATCACATCCTTTGCAACGAAAATCATTCTCACCAATGCGATATTTGTTGCTCAATATTAAGTTGGGTTTGTTAGCGAAGCACCCAAGAAGTAGCATCGCATCATCTATACTGTACAGAATTTTATTTACCTTCCTTTGTTATACCCTTTAGGGTGCAATTTACTATCTGATATACGACTTTGTACCCTATTGGGTATAATTATGGCAATCGTGGTGAGATAATAGAGTAGCACATGATTTTAGCCATAAATATAAGGATTGGCTTTAGTTCTTTGACCGAAGACGCTTGATTAATCTTTGCCACAAGTTTATCACACACATCTTTGTTTCTAACCATCACGTCTCCTTGCGCTTTTGCTTTTACGCTTTCCTTCTTCTATCTTTAACTTATATTCCAGTTTAGATAGTCTACTTCTGCGCTCTGAAAATTCTGTCTTACCCTTTTTCTTTGCCATGCTAATTCCTTTCGTAATATAATATAAGGAAAAATCCAAGAATAACCCCAATTCCAACCTCAATCCAAATTGGTGCAAGAACCCACACCCATGACCAAGATATCACGTTGCATAATTTGAGTACGATAAACATGATGCCGAGCATGCCGCCAAAACTAACGCCACCACCTGTACTGATTTTTTTATCTATATCTCTCATTCTAAACTCAACGCCTTTCCACGCACAGGTTTGCTCCTTGCTATAACCTTGCGTTCATTACTGTTCAATTCCTTCTTCTTTAGTTCTTCTTGAAGTTTATGTTGTTGTTCGTATAATTGCTTTAGTTCTTCATAGGCTTGTGGTAAGAACTGTCCCATACCATATTCATTATACCACCTTTTTTCGAGTGTGTCAATATGATACTTTGCCGCCATCAACATCCCCTTATACTTCATGCCTTGCTTATGATATTTTTCCGCTTGATTCAGTAATTGAAAATACAAGGTTGAGTTACGATACTCTTTGTCGTATAGATGCCATACATAATCAATAAACCTGTCACGTTGTCCTTCTTCTGTCTGTAGCCATTGCTTTAGGCATTCCGGGCAGAACCATCTATTGATATACTCTATCATATTTTCTTTATCGTGTACTTCCTTGCACACATAACAAGTTCTTATTTCTGCCATTTCTATTTACTCATTGACTCCAAATAAATATCGTGCTCAAGTTTTGCTTGGTCTATTACGTTAGGAGATATCTGCTCGCTTGCCTTATATATATTAACCACTCCAATAGGTGGCATATCTTCATTGTATGGACTGATATCCATATCAACACACACAGTCTTATTGATTAACTCGCTATAATCTCCATCGCACTTCACATGAATAATGTTGTGATAATATGGGTTGATAATCAATATTCTATCCACATCGTCATACTTGTCCAAATACACTCCAACTATATGTGCTAAAAAAGACGGATGAAACGCAGACGCAGATATATAATCAGCCCGGATGCTGTTCGGACTTATAATACCACCATGCATATAGATTCTACTTGCCTTATTAGAATAGGAAGTATCAACTACTTCTCCGTCTTCTGATTCGGTTTTGATTTCTGATTCAAGCGCATTGAGTTCCTTTGCTACCGAAGTAAACATGCTTGAGCCATTACTTACTCTACCGTAAAAAGATATGTAAGAATCGTTCACATCAACTACACCTTTGTATGTTAATGTGATATCATTATCGGATGTGCGTCTGACATCTATGTTGAGTTCAGACAGCACACCCTTTAATATTACTTCGTTCTTACATAATTTGATAGCGTCTTCTATGGTACTAATCATTAGAACGGACAATCATCAGCATCAACTTCTTCAAAGCCAACAGGCAGGTCATCAGTGGGGGGTGTCTCAACAGGCTTGGCTCCGTTGTTGGCAAACGGATTTGCAGACCTATCGACAGTGGATTCTTGCTCAAGTTTCTTGAATTCGGGCACATCGAAATCGCCATCCTTAATAGTCTGCACACTCCTGCGTTCAGCCACATAAGTTCTCACCTTGACCTTCGGTGCACCGTTCTTATCCTGCCCCATGTACTGCTCTTCGCCAATAACGAACCCAATGTTCAACCCAACAAACTTCTGCTCGTCATTGTCCCACTTGTATCCATTGTTTGACTCTTCCAGTGCTGTAACAAATCCCTTAAAGAACGGAAGAGACTGCTCCTTATAGGACACTACGGTGGAAGGATAGTTGAAGTCACGCTCCTTCTTGCGCTTCTCATACATACCAACAAACTCTTGCTGGTCTGGTGTAACGGCTTCTGCGATATCATACCCAACACGCAGATATTCCTTTTCTGGAACGTCTTCTACGCTCTTAATCACACAAATAAACCCGCCTACTGGATTTCTAAACTTGGTAAATTCCTGTACATTATCGAGATTAATTTTCTTCATGGTTTAATTTCTCCTTTATTATTCTGCTTTCTTGGTTGTTTTGGATTTCTTTACCGTCAGTGGCGGCATTTCATAATAATCTCTAATAGTAGCGTCCACCGCTTTCAAATCGTTATCAATCATTTCTGACTCAAACATACCCATAGGAGACTTTGCCGTGGACACATTGTCGTCTCTTGTGATAAACTTATATCCTTCTTCGGTCTGCATTGCACGAAGAACAATAGTAAATAGTCCTTCCAGTTTCAATTGCTGGTCAATCATTTTACCAATTGTCTTTGCCTTAACCTTGTGCATTTCCGCATCATCTTCTGTGTGCATGGTAATATAAACAATTACATCGTCTGGCACCGACTTGGTAATGAAGCCCAACATGTCCACGAACTTCTTCGCCATTTCGGTAAACTTCTGAAAACCAGTCTCATTTGCTCTTGAAAATGATTCAAACACCATGAGATAGCCAGCATCGTCAATGACATACGCCTTCTTGGTAGGGTTAGCAAGATGTTTGGCAATATCTTCATAAGTTGCGTTATGAATAATAGGCAACTTGCCTTTGAAGGGCAGGTCTTTATTCGTCACGTTAAACACGCTGACTTCTTCTGGCTTGAAGTTTCGCAGTGAAGCCGATTTACCACTTCCACTTTCTCCAATAATCAATACACATTTAGCCAATTCTTATCACTCCTTTTCTTCTAAATAACCGTTTAAGATATCTTCTCGCATTACAAAATCATTGGCTGTAATGGTCACGCTCGTATGTGGCGTTCCATTTTCTGAAATGAAATCTGACACATCTTGACACATAGATTTTAATCTATGATATTTAATCATATCAATATGTCCAAGATTCTTTTCTTCTCTCTCTTCTATGTTAGGAAACAACACGCAATCATTCCTCCTTTTTAAAATATTTCCCATAAATCTCTCTTGCAATATCTTTTATTTTACTCATGGAATCACCATTATTTACATATATTTCCACGGCGTAGTCTTGGATGTTTTGGAACGCAGTGGCATCATACGTTAACCTACCGTGTACTTTCCATTTGGGGTCGCCCCGCAGAAGCATCCGCTCTTCTCTCACATCTTCATCTGCATCAATGTAAATTACCATAGGAATTTTCTTCCCATCATAATGTTTGAGCAGATACTCCACTCCATCAACATCAATGACATACAAATCTGCTTCGTCAATCTGTTCTCTGGTTGCTCCATATAATTCGCCGTTGTAATTGGTAACAGCACACATGTTTTCCAATTCATTAAATTTCTTCTCTGAAACAAAGATGTGCGCATCGTCAAACACATTGCGTCTTTGTCTTGTGGTGTATGATTTGACTTCCTTCAACCCATAGGTTTCTCGCATGTATCTGCACAACATAGATTTGCCGCTCCCAGATTTACCTACGATTAAAATAATATAATCACTCATTGTTCTTTTCGTCCCTAATTTCTTTTGATACTCTTTTTCCTTTTCTAATGAAGCAATCTCTTTCTTTCTTGATAACAACACACGGATACTTTCGTCTTGTAAGTATCCATACACTTTTCTTAATGGGTAGCCGTGCTTGAGCATATCTTTCGCTTTGAATTCTACAAACATTGGCACGTTGCTCAAATCACAATACCTTGATACTTTAAGACAATTATTTTCTAATTCTTTTTTCTTCCTACGTTTTGCTATCCAATCTTGAAGTTGAATGAATCCAAATGCCATGGTGCCAAATGTGACGATAATCGCAACACATAGCAACAAAATTGTTGTAAACTTAACCATCAGAACACCTCAATATCCATCGTGTCTCTAACTACCTTCTGTTCATTCCTAATCTTGGCGTAACGTGTAGTAACACTGATATCGCTATGCCCCATACATAATTGAATTCTTTCAAGTGGCACATTGTGGTCAAGCATGGACGTTGCCCACAGATGTCTAAAGGAATGGTTGTGAACATTCTTATCAACTCCAGCCTTTTTAGCGGCGAGTTTAAGAGACTTATTAATCCCTTCCTTCGTCATCGGTGTGCCATTATTACTAACAAATAAGTTGTCGATGCAATTATTGCGGATGGTCATATAATGGTTAATATACTCCATGGTCTTGTCATTAATATGTACCATCCTGCGCTTGCCACCCTTGCCAAGAATATTTACATCATTACCATTAAAGTCATCAACCTTTATGCTAATCAGTTCAGATACACGCATACCAGTAGAAGCCAAGGTTGCCATGATTGCCTTGGTTCTAACACCATTAGCCGTACACCCTACAGCATTAAGCATCATGTTTACGTCTTCCGATGTTAGCGTTGGCTCTACTTTGTTGGTAATGCGTGGGGGTTTTAGTTTCTTGGTGGGATTGGATTCCAGCACATCAATGTCAAAAAGAAAATCATAGTATCTTTTCACAGACCCTATACGCCTTGCGATGGTTGCGCTGGACAGACCTTCGTTGGTCATACAGTTCTTCCACTCAAGCAGGTCTGCGAGTGTGATTTCTTCTTCTGGTTTGTTGACATAGTTAAGCATAGATGTGATGTCTGCGCCATAACTTGCCTTCGTATTCTCATTATTGAATGTTCCAAGATAAAGATTTAATTTATTCATTTGATTATTTTCTTTCTGTTTTGGATTTTTATTTTATCTTGCTATATATATTATACTACTCTTATGACGAAATGTCAAGCGCTTTCTCTATTCTTTCTTTCGAAATATTAAAATATTGTTCTTCTAATTCTATCCCTATAAAATCTCGATTTGTATTTATGCATGCTATTCCTGTTGAGCCAGACCCCATGCAATTATCAAGAACAAGATTCTTTTCTTCTGTATAAGTTTTAATTAAATACTCAAGTAATTCTGTTGGTTTTTGTGTTGGGTGCAATCTCTGTCTTGGTGGCACTGGTGGAAATTTTATAATACTGCTTGGATGTTTATCTGTGTATGTATTATACTGTTTTTTCATATTATTATTATGCAACATTTTGCATGTATTCAATCCACCACCATTATAGACAGGCTTATCTCTTTGAATTTTTTGTGGATAATAAACCATAGATGTATCATTACTTGTATAGCATGCTTTACCATCACTAAACACACATATTAATTCATGTATTCTACCACATTGATAATTCATTACTTGAAAATTACTTGGCTTTCCTTTATCCCAAATCCAATCGTATTTATAATCTTCTAAATTACTATATCTTAATGTAGTTGCAAATGGTTCATTAGCGAATAAAACTATTGCATGTAATGGTTTAATGATTCTTTTATATTGTTCCCACAGAGCGTCAAATGGAATCACGCTATCCCACTTACAAGCAGTGCTCCCATATGGTAGGTCACATAATATCATATCTATACATTGGTCTGGAATATCATTCATTAATTCGATACAGTCGCCATGATATATATTATATTTCATTTAATACCCTCTCCACTTCTGATGTATGTTTAATCCAGTTTATCATTTCTTCTTCTGTATTGCCTGTAATCATCTTTTCATTATCCCATGCTTGACAATCTAAATATGAATCAACAATGTCTAAAAGCATGTTATTATTGAACACATATCCCTTATATGTTAGATATTCTGAAAATATATTTTTTATCGTTCTATTGTTATCCATTATTACTTCTTTTGATTACTTATATTTTCTATCCTTTCTTTTGCGATATTAAAATACCCTTCGTTTAATTCCATCCCAATAAATTTACGATTTGTATTTATACAAGCAACACCTGTGGAGCCAGAACCCATGCAGTTATCAAGAACTACATCGTTTTCATTTGTAAATGTTTTAATTAGATTTTCCAATAATTTAATTGGCTTCTGAGTTGGATGCAAGTTGCTTGTCAAGCAATCACGTTGATATTTCCAGACTTGCGTCGGGTATCGCCAACCAGTATCTTTATATTCAAATACCCTCTTTTCTTGTTGGTCAGTTAGCGTGCCTAATTTGCCATTCTTTACTTTATTACTCCTTGGCTTACCATCATACTTTATCATTTGCGGGTTATATGTTGGTTGCTTATTATAAAATATTGATATTGTTTCTATTGTTTTACCAACACGCTTTTTAACTTGATTGACGTTAGTTAATCTTTCTTTTTCCCAATATATATCATATTTATACCACGACAGATTTGAACATCGCAATAAACTGCTAAATGGTTCTTGTCCAAATAATGCAATGACACCATTAGACTTAATAATACGCACATATTCCTTCCATAAATCATTAAATGGGATAATTGTGTCCCATTTACATGCAGTTGTACCATAAGGCAAATCACACAATATCATATCTACGCTACCACTTGGAATGTCCTGCATTAATTCTATGCAATCGCCTTCATGTATTTCAAAATCACTCACTTTAATACCTTTCCCTTATTATTAAATACTTTGTAATCTGTTTTTTATAATCTCACAATAATCCTCACTCAATTCTATACCAACCCATCTTCTGTTAGTTAGAGTAGCCATTTTTGCAGTCGTTCCACTTCCCATAAATGGGTCTAAAATTATATCGTTTTCGTTAGACCAAGAAAGTATATGGTCTTTTACTAAACTTTCTGGGAATGGTGCTGGATGCTTTTTAGAAAACTCGTCATGACCTGTAGTTTGGTTATATTTCCATATATTGAACCTTCTTCCCATTTTTTTAGTCTCTATCTTACGATACTTTCTACCTTCGTCTGCTGTATATTTATCTCTATTCGTGTTTACGACACTATTGCCAACAACTTTATTTTCTCTGTCATATATTAAATTATACGTTGATATTTTTCCTTTAGAAAGTACAAACATATATTCAAAATTTTGAATATAACATTTATTACTTCCACATGCACCCACACCATTTTTTTCATATATCATAGTATCGAGTACATTCCAACCAATTTCTTTGAAATATAACGCTTGCTTGAAGGAAGTTAAAGATTCACAACCGTCTTTTGTTGCATCACCCACAATCCAAACACAAGCCCCCCCGTCTTGGTTACTCTTAACAATTCTTTAGCAACATTTTCAAAATCAAAAGAATATCCTTCTTTGTATTTTCTTAAATCGTCGTATGGTGGACTTGTAACAGTCAAATCAATACATTCATCATCTATGTCTCTTAATTTCTTAACACAATCTCCTTGAAGCAAGAATCCAGACTTGTCTTTATAATATGATGTTTTATATAATTCTCTTAAATTCATTATTCCTTCTCCTTAAACTTTTTACACCTTTTACCACACTCGCATTTACGCAATTCGCCAGTCTTTCCAAAGTAATCGCAGAACTTATCCCATCCATAAATATAGATATCATCTTGATATTCGCACTTATTACATCTTTCGTCCATCTTTCTTATCTCCTATCCTTTCTTATCAATCATCGTGTTCCATATGGCTCCACTAAAGAAACCAAACACAAACGCTACTGTTAATGCTACCATATTATCTCCTTGCGTTTATACGTTCTATAACATCTTCTGCGGTAAGAAATCCAACAACAGTATCGCCATCTGTTTTCGGGTCAACAATGTTGCCATAAATCTCCAGAAGTCCATCTTCATATCCATAAGAACCGTACTGACACATAGCGTCCCATTCACATTCCTTGCCGTCTTTAGGTACACAAATTTGATGTCTGTCCATAATATATACTGACAAATCTTCATCACATTCCCACCGATGACTAACTTCGTATCTCTCGTATGGTATGTTGTTTTCTTTTAGATACACTTCCAGTTTATCGAGTTCGCTCATTATCTATTCTCCTTTAGCCATTTACAATATTCATCCCAATATCCATGCTTGTGTAGCCAGTTATTAGCCTTTAACATTTCCAACTTCATTTGTGCTTTAGCGTTTGCTCCACAATGAGATTCAATAAATTCATCTTGCGACCTTGCAATCTGCAAACCTTTGAGTTCACCCCTTGCTTTTTTATATTTGTCCATATCCTTCTCCGGTATGGTATAGGGGGCTTTAGGTAGGTTCCGATTACTAAATGGGGATATGGATGCGCCACTCGTTTTCAATTTTATAATTGGGGCAAGCGCATCTAAATGCTTGGCATCAAATGTGAAGTACACTTCCCAATCCATAATATCCACATCGTTTACGAATCCAGCGTTATGCAATTCATCCACAATTTTATCAACAGATTTACCCCCAACCTTACCAATTACGGACTCGTAATAACTACGCAGGACATTGGTTCCTAATTTCAGTTTTGGACAGTAGCATGCCAATTCGCTACCAACGCCATGCTTGATTTCAATTCCAGAGCGTCCACTCAAGTAAAAATCTCCAAATGATTCTTCAAGGTTGCCATCTTCGTCTCGCACAAAATCATTTGTGCTCTGGTCATAATGCGCCTTAACCCTATACTTCCCTTTATAATGCTGTGCCAGATAGTTATCCATTTTTCTTATCACCTTCTTTTGTGGTACTGGAGAACACAATGCGTTTCTCCCCAGCCTTCTTGGGTCTGCCTACAAAGGCATAATTCGATTTCGATTTTGATTTTTCCATATCGCTTACCTCCTTCGCTTGCCTATATTATACCACAAGTTGTGTCGCATGTCAACAACTTTTGCAGGGGGTGGTTATCCAAATTTCATTTTGAAAACAAAGTCGCATACTAAAAATCTGATTTCAATTTTCTTTTTTCAACCGGGTGGTTATCCAAATATATATGGCTGAATACGATTTTAATTTAGGATTTTGATTTCAATTTTCATTTTACCAAAAATTGGCACCACCTGCTACCATATACATATACCCTAATTCCTTTAGAAAAATTGAGATAATGATACCTATTTTCGATTTTATATACGATGTGGATACATTACTCATATAGTATATATCCATTCGTTATAACGTGAGTAACGTAACATATTATATTATGGTATATGCGTTATATATATAGATATATGTATATACATAATGCATATTGATATGTTATATGTTACGCCGTTTTGCTTCATCGTAGCGTCGTGGCTCAACTCGATGCCAAGATATACATGTTCATTGACATTTGCGTTTAGATTATCTACGACACGTTCATAATTAAATTTATTTGCTATCGTTTTGGTGTAGGTTGGCTTTTGTTTATATATTATGCTTTCATTAAACACAATGTTAAAATTACAACGATACATTGAAGCAAAATCAACAACACGCTTTAATAAATCAAAATAACAAAACAAAATTTATTAACATAAAACGTGTTAATAAATCAAGATAAGGTGTTTAGTTCTAACTTTCATACTAAACACCTTAAACAAAATGGAGGTAAAAAAATGAAAAACACGCTTTCCTTCTTTTTATTTTTCAAAATCAATTTATAAAACAAAATTAATTTTGAATTTTGAAAATTGAATAATATTTTTGTGGGAGTTTTTGTTTTGCGCACTTTACCCCTTCGCTCGTCGCAAGCCTATATATTATGGGGGAAACTGATTGCGCGTACTTTACCCCTTTTCACACACCCTATACGCTTTCACACGCTAATGCGTTAATGCGCGTCGCACTTTATCACGTTATCACGCTAATGCTTTAGCGAATGAAAGTGCATAATTATTCACGAAGAACGTGCGTTTGCAAACATTTGTTCTTGCCGAAATCAGTCGCAAACATTCGTTCGCAAACGCACGTTCTTCACGTTCCCGGATACTTGTCAAAATTTTCCTGTAAATTTTTGACAAATTATTTTTTTGCATCTTGAGTGTTTGCGACTATAGATTCCAATTATCTGCCATTCCGTTCTTAAACATAACTTATTTGTTCAGATTGAACAAACAAGTTTTCTCCGTTTCTGATTCCAATTATCAGAACGTGAAATATTAAATTGTATTTTTTACTGTATCCTATTGACTATATACATTATACCACTTATTGATACTAAAGTCAAGAGAAAATTTTATAAAACATACAGAAAATATTTTTTTAAAAAATGTTGACAATAGATGCAAAGTATGGTATCATAAAAAGGGGAAGTGTGAAGTGTAAAAAAAAAAAAAAAAACGAATGGGAAACGATGGTATTTCTTATTCAAGATGCACGATTCTGTACAATATGCCCATCAGACGCTCTATTTTACGTTTTGGCGGGATTTATAATGTAAAGGATGTTTATATTGACTACCTATATAAAAGTCCATTAGAACGTAAATTAGGGCTTCCATATATTTCCAATTCAACAGAATCGGGACGCATGCTTTAATGCTTTAGTGTGATAAAGTGAATGTGGATAAAAAAATGATGGTCTGTGTTAACCATCATTTTTTTTCTGTTTTATCTTTTGAGATTGTATTTTAACACCAAATCTTCGATGTCCTCTTCTACCTCCATTCTGTTATCCGCACTTGACCAAAACTCATCATCTACATACGTTTCGTAGTGTTCCATTACTTTTCTAACCTCAATATGATAAGCGAGCATTCTGTCATCGTACATTGTCATTCTATCTACTACGTTTTTCATCTTATACCTCCTGTATGTTCTGATGTCTTTAACTTGATTACACTATACCATACCATCGGTATGTTGTCAAGTATTTTTTTTATAAATTTTTCTGCAAAATATTTTGCACCATAATTGCCATGTTTACATAGAACATCGTACACAAAATACTTACTACCATTTCTTTCCAATAAATCGGTAAATCGAAAAATAATAGCTTATAGGCATATGCTTCTGTTTTTCCTATCGTTTGAAATAGATTGTATAAGTACAAAAATTTCATCGAGAACAGGGGAAATCGTCGATTTAAGCGATTTTTTAAAAGAAAAGGTATTTTAGTACGCCAAACCCCCGAAACCCCCAAAACTTTAGCACGTTAAAACTTTAATGTGATAAAGTTTTGGCAATAAAAAAATCGGATTAATACATCCGATTTTCCATAATAAATATAATTCTATCCGCTAATTCATTCATCTGTTTTTCTGTAATATGCTTCCATTTATAGCACCAATCAATTCTATTGCATATCCAATCAATGCTTTTGGTTTTGTAGTTGTATACACAATTTTATTACTTTATCACTTTAACGCACTAAAGTTAAGGGGTAAAAATAAAAGAACATTTAATGTTCTTTTATCTCTTCAAACCCAATGAAATTGATTATTGAATATTTCACTACATCATTATTATATCTAATAAAATTGAATGTATCATTTACCTGTTTCAGCGTTTCACCGTCAACGTGTTTAATAATTGGTGAACCAATTAACTTACCATTGTTGTCTTTTCTGAAATAACTATAAGTGATTCTAAACATAATATACCTCCATAAAGCTCTAATTTTAGTTTTAAACGTGTCTTATATGCTCATTGATAGTTTATATTATCTTTATATAAAACACGCTTAAATCGCCATTTTTTACCTTGATTCCATATAACTATATCTTGGCGTACTTGTCAAAATCTGACAATTACTTTTTTCTGCGTCAAATCTCAAATCGCTTCCGCATTTTCCACATCTATAGTTATGGTAATTTTTGGTAAATTTACTTGCACGTTCTCTGATAATAACTTGCCCACATCCTTCACATACAAATACATAATTATGCTTCTTTTCTCTTGTTGGTTTTTCAATTCCAAAATCTGAATATGAATTTGTGCGTGTGATTGTATACTTTGTGTTGCGTGTTACATAATCCGCCAATCTTTTCCATTCATTTTTATGCGTCATGCAATCCTTACATGTGTGCAATACCTCATGGATAATTGTACTCATAATCGCAACATCATTAGCATTGTCATCAAAGATAAGATAGTTAAAATTAAGTGAATATGTATTTGTTACGTTATTTCTTCTACATTGTCCGAATCTGTTTTTAGCACGATAGTTCAATTTGACTTCAACGATGTTACCATACTCAATATTTAAGTCATCAAGAATTTCAAGTGCACTATGATACATTTCCATATAGTTTTTCATTTCATACCTCCGATAATGTATGTGCTTTATCTTACGATAACAATATATCATACATCGTTATATTTGTCAAGTTCTTTTTTAAGTACAATTCTTTAGTGCTTTAGTGTGATAAATTACCTTACATCCTCCATTTCCATATGTGGATATTTCTCTTTAAGCATTAACATAATTTCATGGTATGTTGCAAAATAATCTTTTTCCTCAAGATAAGAATAACTAAACAGAAATTCATCCATGCTTAACGTCATAAAATCATGCATTTTGTTCATGTCATCCGCAAATGTCCAATTACTAATATCCTTCATGTTAACCTCCTATAATGTTACACTATCAATTTACAATATCATATTATCATACATTGGTTTATTTGTCAAGTAAAATGTGCAAAATATTTTTATAAATATTTTTCTAAAAACTACTTGACAAACGTTGAAAAATATGTTAATCTAATAGGGGAAGTCTAAGTCTAATAAAAAAAAGATATAAAAAAAACGGTCTGAATTTTCAGACCGTTCCTATATTTACAACAAATCAGTTTCCATTTCCCTAATATAAAATTCATCCATATCATAAAGTTTTTTAATAAGTTCTAATTTTTCCCTTGCTCTTTTTTCGCTTGCGTATGCCATAATCATACTACTGGTTATAACATTGTCTTTAGATTTTGTTTGTAATGATATAACACCAAATTTATCACATATTGCATATACTACCATAATTTACCTCCAAATATTTATGTCAATTTTTTTCTTCAACCATTTCTTTAATGTCATCAATTGTAATGGTTTGATTTTTATAATTTTCAAAGAGTGCCTTGCAATCATCTACTGTAGAACAAATATTGTTGCAAATACAAGTGTCGCAATCGTTACAAAAATCTTCAAAGTCATTTTCAAGTTCTAAACTTTCAATTGATTCATTCAAAGTTTCTTCCATTTCATCTTCGGGCAAATTTCCATTTTCTGTCAATCCAATATTCTCATAAATATAGTCACGTTCAAACCATATAAAATCGTTTACTTCCGTATCAGTCGGAACATTATCACAAAACACCATCTCAAGAAAATCCATAAATTCATTTTCTTTGTTTGCGTTCTGAATGTCTGCAATAGTATCTATTGCTCCACTCCATACCATATCAGCAAGTTCATAAAACCCATTGATTTCTTTTCTAACTTCCATGTTGTTACCTCCAATTATATAACCTTTAACATAGTTATACTATATCATGCTTTATTGTCATTGTCAAGTATTTTTTAATAATAATTTTTTGGTGCGTTATCAATTTCTCTGCGAGTAAATCCCATTTCCAAAAGTTTCTTAATCATGGTTTCTTTTTTAACATACCACCTTAATTCAATATCATGGTATGTAGAATTATATACTTGATTTGACGGTCTTGTGTATGAATTCATTTTATATAATTCTAATTCATAACTATTATTCATTGATTTTAATTTATATCCATAATATGTTCTTCTCATTTTATGCACCTCATTATTCCATCATTTCATTAATGTAAATCGTTTCTCTGTCATCATGTTTAAGCCATGATACCCATTCACATTCTACTTTTATATTACGTCTGTTAAGCACTTCTTTCCACATGTCGTTAATGAACATATAAAAATCATTTAATGCTTCTGCTTTTGCGTTATCTTTATTATTAGAGATTACGATTTCACTATACAATTTTTCGTTTCTAATTCCACTAAATATTGTATTTGTTCTTCCGTAAATTGTTACATAATATTTCTTCATGCTCATTGTCTATACCTCCATCAATCCCATCCTAACATTTCATATATTTCATCCATGTTAAATGGTTTACTATTTACATCGTGCTTCGGTGTATCTAATATCTTGTCAATTCTCGCTTGTTCTGTTTTGTGTTGCCATAACAATGGTTCGTTACCTTTTACCATATTTTCTGTGACTGTATATCTTTTTCCCCTATATTCATATTCAAGATATACGGTTTCCCTGTCGTATCCTGTGCCATACCATTTATCAATAAATTTTGCCTTCATTCTTTCAACCTCCCTTATTTACAATACCACTATACCATATTTCAATCCCATTGTCAACAACTTTTTTTCAACAAAATAAAATAAAAAAAACTACCATTTTTTCAATGTTTTTTACCACTATTTTATAAAATTACGTTCGGCAAATCGCAAATTAGAGCCTCGCAAAAATCAAAAGAATGTTGGAATTTCAACGATTATAGCCATTCTTTAGCACTTTAGTGTAATTTTGCCATATAGTTATACCTTGAATTTATGTATTTTTATGCAAATTTCATACATAAATCGTTATAAATGTTGAAATTGCAAGGGTTTCGACGTTTTTACCTATCGTACAACAAGCCTAAAATAAGCCTAAAATCGTCGATTTAAGCGTTTTTCCCAAAATATGGTATGAATACTCATGTATATTATACATAAGGGTTGGCACGATACTTGCATAGCCAAATTTGCTTTAATGCTTTAGAATACAAAAGTAAAATTTTACTTTTGTACTTTATAATTTGAATACTTTAATTTGCTAAAGTGTAACATTATAATCCACTTTTATGTTGTAAAGCATTAAAGCATTATCGCTTTAATATGGTAAAGTTATAAAATATTAACGTCTTAATACATTAAAATATCATTGCTTTAATATGGTAAAGTCTTGTGTATTGAATATTGTATACACATTTTTAGCACATTAATACTTTAATGCGTTAAAGTTTTTGAACATGAAAAAAGGTTACCAATATTTTACACGGTAACCTTTTCCAATTTATTTATAGGAGGTTTTAGAGAATTTCTGATTAATAATCATATTGTACTATTCTACCATCCCAAAGTTCATAATAGTAACCATCTTCAATAATCGCTTCGCCAAGTCCTTCATAATCAATATAATTTGTTAACCAAGATTCAATATTACAACATTCATCAACATAATTTTCTGCAACGTCATACGCATCATTCCATACATACGATATAATACTCATATCAAAATAATCATTGTTGTAATTGTTAAGCACTTCTTCAACATCTTCTTCGTTAAGTGCGTATTCATCATGCATCTTTTCAATTTCAGATTCACGCACATATGATTCAAATTCTTCATGTTCACCATTTGCAATCATATCAGCAACATCGCTAAACGTATCATCGCCATCAGTATTTTTCATACGATTAAACACATCTTTCGTAACCCATGTTTCAACATCATCAAAATCTTCATCAATACGCACACTACAACGTGCATTTGATACAATAGGTTTACCACTATAATCTAAATGAATTATGCCATCACTATTAAGTTCAATATATCTGCATCCATCGCATTCATCTTTAATTCTATAAAGGATAATGTACTTACTCATATTTATACCTCCAATTACGCACGTTCTTCAACTTCGTTAAGCAAATCTTCAACTTCAGTTTCGCAAAACTCGCCAATACTTGTATCGTTATCCCAATCCCAAACATTATAGCACTCTGCCATAATATCTATATCACAACAATATTTACCATCGGCAATGGTTTTATATTGCATACGAGATTCAAGTTCAAACCATTCTGTTTCATCGTCAAATCTTACTAAAAATCTATCCGTATAATTTGCTCTTACATCACCATATCTATGTACCATAATCGCCATATATGTATATCCATTTATTCCCAATTCTGCTACATCAATATCGTGGTCTATATTAGCATTCCAATTATAAGTATTCCATCTATGGGCTGCATGTTCTACAATCCAATCAATTGACTTTCCTGTAGTTTCAATTTCATAATCCTTTAATTCATAAAGCAATTCAAGAACATTGCCACAAATTACATCATCTTTAATTTCACCGTTCGGCTCATATATCCAAGCCTTACATTCTTTATTGACTTCCTTAATATCCTTAATTACTGCGTCCAATCTTGTCATATTCATAACCTCCAATTATGTTATAACTTTATCTTACAATAATACTATAACATATCTTTAATCATTTATCAAGTGTTTTTTTTAACAAATAATCAATATCCGACAATTTACTATTCATCGCCAATTGCAAATCAATACCATTGATTCCAATTTTTTCCAATTCCCTTTTTATCTCGTTTTGTTTTGTTATTGGTAGTTCTGCAATATACATTTTATTTATTTCCTAACTTTATTCTTATAATTTTATGCTCCAAAATCTTTAGTTCATCTTTTTGATGGTTATATTCCATTTCAATTCTTTTGCCTTGCTTTAATTTCTGTGTAATTACCTCTAATGCTTCCTTATTAATATATTCCATTTATTACCTCCCAAATTTTACCATTCTTCATCTTCTTCATCTTCCAAAAGTGCCCAATGAATACTTCCATCACAATCCGCATCCATATAGTCCTCAATAGATTCATCCCATAAATTGTTCATGTCAAATGTTCTATAAAGGAAATTTGCAAGCTCCAATGGGTTTTTATAATAGTGTCTTTCAAGTTCCTTTGTCGGGCGCATACCACCATCAGCATAAACATAAATTGTAATGAGATTATCATTATCCACCATTAGTTTAATATATCCCATTTCATTTTCATGGAACACCATAAACTCACAAACACGCTCGTTACAATTCCAGTCAAAATCTGTACCATCATTACCATTCATATAGTAAATTTTTCCATCAAGTTCATTTCCGATAATTGGATATTCTTCCCTAACTTCATTAATAATGTTCAAAATCTGTTTAAGCATATGTTACCTCCTATTACATAACTTCTTTTAACACATATACTATATCATACATTGGTTATATTGTCAAGTATTTTTTTTAGATTTTGTTAAAATCTTCATCATACCAATTTCCATCTTTATCCAATGTATATTCCGATACCTTCCAAAATTCCCTTACGCAATATTCAAGTTCTTCAATACTCTTCAAATCATCAAAATGTTCATAAGCACAAATCGTATATACATATGTTGTTAGGCAATTCAATTTTGCTTCTGCATTAAGTTCGTCATATGTGAGAAATGTTTCTTCTCCCATATCATTCAATTCATCTTCAATTAATGTAATTACATTACTTGACAAACACATGTGCTCTATTACATCGCCTAAATTCATCCTTATTCCTCCATCCAATCATACCATGAGCGCACTTCATCTTCATGCAATCCCATATCAACATAAATTCCTATAAGTTCTTCACGTTCCTTAATATTTCTATAATTGTAATAATTATCCAAATGTTCACCAATCCAATTGCACATATTAGTTAACAAGTTTTCAATTTCTGCATTTGTATAGTCATTATGCCAAGTCATAATTTACCTCCTATCAATCGTACCAAGCCAACTATTGAATTCATCCCAATCAACTTCACACACATCATAGTCCTCAAAGAATTCAAGAACATTCTCAAACATATTCTTACAAGCGATAAATTCATCATCAGAAAGTTTTGTACCTTCATAAAGTGCTTCAATACAATCGTTTACATCCATGTTTGTATTGTGAAATCTGCAATAATTCATATTTGCCATATCGTACCTCCTTAATAAATACCATCAATATAATGATTTCCAAGCCCTGTAATAATAGTCACCAATGCGAAAGCGATAATCGCCTTTATTGTTTCTCTATCCATATTCAACCTCCTACCATATCAATTATTATTTTTCAATTTCAACGTAATTATATCATATCTGTTTTTATTTGTCAAGAAAAATCTCAATATTTTTCATTCCAAAATATTCCAATGTTAGTACAAATGCGACAAGATTTTTCACGTTATGATTATTGATTTTTCTTTTTTCATTCGCATAATCTTCAAATGCAAATCGAAAAGCATAAAGGTCATAAGCCATACCACGCATCACAATATCCTCTAACCTATCATCCCAATGCTCATTTTCCATTGTGTGATACTTAATAAAATCCTCTGCATAATCCTTTTCCTCAATATAATGGTCATAAAATCTCCCCATAAATTCAAATCCATCCATTGTAATTTCTGTTTTGATTTTCATTTCATACCTCCGATTACATAAGGGGTGGTTATCCGATTATCAAAATCAATAAGGGGTGGTTATCCAATTATTGATTTCAATTTTCGTTTTTTGATTCTGAAATTGATTTCATTTTTCATTTTTTGATTTTGAAATTGATTTCATTTTTCAATTTTTCATTTTGCTATCGTGCGCACCTTGTACCAATATTTTACACGTTGAATTAAAATCAATTTTCATTTGCAAACGTATAATATCATATCTCGTTTTATTTGTCAATACCTTTTTTTATTTTGTTTTATTTTTTTTATCATGCGCATGTTATATATAATGTATGCTTTTGATTATAAGTATATTGTTGTTGTTATTTTTACATACAATATTTTTCATATCACCTTATAACGCTTTAATTTGCGTTTTAAGCGATTTTTTATATTGAATGATAAATTACCTTACATTGATACAAAATGCTCTTAAAACTTAAAATAAGCACATTAAACACTCGTTTTTAGGGATAATCATATAACATCATGTATTATTTTTCTACCATATTATTATATGTGATTTTGATATAAAAAAAATAATCAATTTGTTATCAAAATATTACTAATTTGTTTATGAAAAAATAAACAAACATGCTTTAAGAATAAAGAAAAAGATTTTAATGATTTAATACTTTAATTAATTAAAGTAAAAAAAATGAAACAATACGCTTTAAGAATAAGAAAATAAAATCAATTTTACTTTTTTTCAATTTAACACTTTAATCAATTAAAGTGTTATCAAAAAAAAACATTATCAAAATCAAAATTCAAAATTAAAAGAATTTTTAAGAATAAAAAAATCAAAAAAATTTTCATTTTTTTTTCAAAAATCTCTGTGGCATATATATATGGGGAAATATAAAAAACGCACTTTACCCTCCGCAAGCGAGTCCCCCTCTGCTTTTTCACATTAAAGTAATGAATCGAATCAAATTTTAACGCTTTAACGCTTTATCGCTTTAATTGAATAAAGTGCATATTCATTCATTCCAAATTTTTCCATTTTTGGCAATTTTTCCATTTCTATTTTCTTCCATAAACAAGCGTTTGCGCTCGCCTGTTCTGTCAGATTTTGGAAGTGAACAATTGTTTTTATCCATATAAAAACAATTGTTTGTTGTGGATAACCCACGTTATCATTCTACCACAAATTAGTATTAAATACAATGCAAAAATTTTTGCATTTCATACGCTAATACTTTAATGTATGAAAGTTATTTTTATAGTATCGTGCAATTGTATATTGTATACACAATTTTAATACTTTAATGCAATAAAGTGCCTCTGTCAGAAACCTTTACAATTTAATACTTTAATTTAATAAAGTATGTATATTGTATACATCTTTTAATACTTTATAACTTTAATTGATTAAAGTATTAAAGTATACAATTTTGCATACTGTATACAATATTTTATTGCTTTAATTGAATAAAGTGTTAATGTGTTAAAATATATATTTGCATATTGTATACAATAGTTTAATGATTTATCATTTTAATATTTTAACTTGCTAAAGTATTTTATACGTTATAACTTTATTGAATTAAAGTATTAAATTGTTAATATGGTAATATTTTAATGTGTTAAAGTTTTGTATACAAAACACACAAAAATACATTGATTTTTTTATGGTCTGAAATTTATTTTTTGTATCGGGAAATCGAAAAATAAAGCCTCAAAAAATCTTAAAAAATCGCTTAATTGCAAGGGTTTGAGGCGATTTTTTAACGCTTTAGCGTATTTTTGTCATGTAGTTATACCTTGAAATTATAAAAATTTTTTTGTTTTTGCACACAAAAACGCTCGAAAGCCTTGTACCGCAAGGGTTTGCCGACTTTTGATTTTGAAAAATTAGCGCAAAATGACGCCTTATTTTTTGATTTCCCGGTTTTTTGTGTGTTGTGGTCTGATTTTATTGTGTGAAAACACAATAATGATTGGTATAACTTTTGCATAGGATAATTTTTGCTTTAGCATATTAAAACTTTAATGCGTTAAAGTAAGAATCACGTACACTTTAGCACGTTAAAATTTTAATGTATTAAAATTTCTTGACCAAAAAAATAGTAAAAAATGGTAAAATTTTGGCATAAATTTTGCTACATTATATATAAAAAAGGCACTAAAAAATAATTTCAAAACATGCAAAAAGTACTTGCAATGGGTTACAATTTGCTGTAGTATAATAGACGATTGAACATTGACAATTAAATATAGTCGTTAACGTCCCTGCGGGGAACGGTTGCTGAATTGATTGCATTTTGCTCTAATGGCATTTTGGGAGGTATGCCAATTGTTTTTTCGTGAACCTGTAACACGTAAAAATTGTTTGCCGAGTAAGCACGGCAAAATAAGAATATACTTACATTATAACATTTTTTCGCTCACACTAACGGAGGTAGAACAATGAAGGTTAATTTGATTTATGAAAGGCACGAAGTTCCAAAGTTGCCAAAATTAAACGAGTATCACGAAGTAACAAATTATTATATAACATATCGTCATAGTTTAATGTATAAAGGAATAATTCCCCTTGTTAAAACAGACGATAACACATGGATTGCAATAAATAACAATGGCGTGATTACAGAAACGCAAACGCTTAAAAGCATGTTTCAAAATGCTCGCATAATTGCATATAGAGAGATTGAGCATACTAAAGAAATTTTAAGTTTAGAATAAATGTTTCACATAAAACATTGAAATAATAGGAGGTAAAACAATGAAAAAATATATGATATTCGACTTCATGAACGATACAGAAACAAATATCTTTATTGCATTAGATTACAATATTAAAACATGCGGTAAAGAATACCAATATGGGAAACGGCTTATTGATGTTATCGACGAATATTACAGAAAAGATAGTGCGGATTGCATTGACGCAATTTGCGATATTATTGATGAGTGCTCACGTTTCGGAAAATGGGAACACGTTGCCAAACTTGCGGAATATATTGACATTATCGAAAAGAACTATAACAACTGGTAAATATGCCGTTCCCCAAAAGCGGATGTTATTTAAATATGGAGGTAGAACAATGAAAGTTAGAAATATTATTAATGAAAAAGGCAACGTAGTAAAAAATCAATTTGATATTGTGGAAGGTTGCAATCATACTTTTGTATCATACGAAACAACAATTGCAGAAGTACACCTTGCAAGTGCATTTATAAACATTAGCAACGAGGCATTCAAGTATAGCAATACCACAACACGACATTTTCTTAATTGGCTTGAAAATGTATTGTGCATTAAGAAGCCTACAAGAAAAGAGGTAGAGGGATGGATTAAAGAAGGATTTATCCCCATTTCAACAAATTGTTACAGTGCGGATATTGAAATCAGGATTGTTGATGCGGATATATTGAACATGGAGGTTTAGCAATGTTTCAAATAGTAGGATATATAGACAAGTTTACAACGTGCGGAAATACTCAACATGTTGTGAACCGCTCAAAGCGGCTGCAGGTTGCGCAACGCTTAATAAATGAAGAAGGCGCAAAAGTATGTAAAATCGCCATTGTAAACAAGGGGCACGAAAAAGGGGAGGAAGTGCACGTAATTTACAACAACGGCATTGTAAAGGTGTACAACGCAAATACATGTAGATTTATCACCGTATTAATCGCACGACTTCCACAAATAACCCGTTATGGTATTAAACCAACAAAAACCATGTGTGCCAAAATTAAAAGGCATATATCCGCTGGATATAATGAAATGTAAAGGAGGAAAAAGGAATGACAAAAATGGAAATAATTAAGACGTACATCAAAGAATATATTGAGGACAACAACGTAAAAAATGAGGATGAAATTACTCGTTTTTATGATGAAGCCTGGGAAATATGCAAGGATTCTGTAAGTTATGGGAAAAGCGCATGGATGGAATATATGAGAGGATAATATAGGAGGTTGCAAAATGAATTATTCAATTAGTGGATACCTAAAAAAATATTATGCATGTATGATACATGAAGAAGGTATCACATTGGAGGAAGCATATAATATTGCGTGGAGTAATGCGCAACGTGGTTTGCATAGTGTTATAGAATCTGAAGCGCAAATTATATATATTGATTGTGATTTGTTTGATGAGAATACAATAGATATATATGATTTGATTGAGGATATTACAGATTATTGTTTAATATAGGAGGTAACAACATGATAACTACAATTTACGAACGGAATATAAACAAGATGACAAGTGCAATTGTTGAAGCACGATACAACAAATTTGAAGTATGTATCATGGATTACAACGCAATATGTAAGAGGCGTGCAATGCTATACAATGATAATATATTTCTATTTGATTATGTACCATTGTTTGAGAGTGCATCGGATGCAATCGCTTTTGTAAATGCTCACATTAACGACTTGATTTAATAGGAGGGTATAGGGTAATGACGTATTGCGCAACGTATAGCAAAAGATGGAAAGCGTTTGTATTTATAAAAAAGCATGTTAGTTATAGAATAGGCCAATTAATGCTTAATGCGTTAACATAACGCATACTTAAAACCATATAACAATATTGCGTTGTTATATGGTTTTATTTTGTGTGTATCATTATAAACTATATCAAATGGTATAGTTACATGCTTTTGTAACGCTCCAGTTTTTCGTATAACGCACGATAATATAACAAGTGATAGTTTATATTGATTGATAATACGTCAATGGGAAATCAATAATTTTATGCCTTGTATAATAATATGTTATTGTAACGCTCTATTTTTAATTCTGACACATGATTATATCGTATTGATACTTTATACCATAACGCTATAAAACTACGGGAAATCGTGCGTTTTATCCGTTGTAAGACTATATGTTATGTTGTTGTCGTGCTTTTTGTTGTGTTGTTGTCGTGCTTTTATCGTGTCGTGTTGTGCTGTGCATGGTATACGTACGCAAAACAACACAACAAGGCAACACGCCTTGATGGGCACGTTGTACGCTATGTTAGCATATAGCAACATAGTGATATTTTAGTGTATTTTATTGTGGATAACTTGTTGTGGATAACTTTTTACCGGTGGATTGGTGTGGCGAACAGCGAACGCCTTCGCGCGCTTTACCCGAACAAATGTTTGCGCAAACAGAATTTCCATTTCCTTCCATTTCTTACAAATTTTACCATTTCTGTTAACTTCCAGATTTTACCATCTTTGGTAATATATGGAAGGGGCGGTAGCATAATATACATTATGATAGATTTTTATACATTTTGACGGGGGTGGTTTCTGGAAATTTTTTCCATTTTTGGAAAAATTTTCCGGGTGGCTATCCACAACCCCATTCACACTCCACAACACTCCAATCACTGTAATTTCAACAATAAATAAACAAACAACAAACCATAAACCAGTTCATAGTTCAACAACCAGAACAAATATAAAAAATATAAATAGTGGTGAAATCACCACCATTGTAAATTTGAATTGAATAAAAATGGTGAAAAATGTGGGAATAATGGAGTAATAATATATATATGTGGTGAAAAAATATAGTAATAAATATGAAAAAGTTTGGAAAAAGATATATGAATAAATGACGGTATGGGGGGGGTAAATGTCAGAGCACCAAATATATTTTTGTCACCAGACCGTTATTATTATATATATATAGGCACGGGCAGGTGACAAAAATAAAATCATTGGCTACAACCATTACAATCACTTGGATACAAGGATTGCTAAATTTTTACATAGGTGACAAAAATGCTATAAGTATTGCAATTACTCAAACATAATAAAAAAAAGAAGGCTGTTATGCCTTCTTCGCACATTCATCACAATAGTATCCGTTGGTCTGCTTCTTGTTTCCACACACCAGACAATAATTATAAGATGTTTCTTCTGCATTTTGTACAACTTCTTGCACCTGCTCTGGCATTGGGTCGAATCCCATGAGATTATCATACCAACGTAGCCCGCCCCACTTTTCTTTTACTTCCAAAAGCAAGTAATATTTAAGGGGAATATTATACATAGTTAAAATCTGGCGAATTTCTTCACATAGGTCAAGGACAAGACCTATCCACCCATAGGGGACACTATAAAGTTCTGTCCATGTATAGTCGTAATCATCTGCAACGCTCCCATCCTCTTTGCGTCTGGGGCACAACCATGGATACCTATCAACAAGTAAATGATTTGTTGCTACATCATTATCCTTAATCTTTTGCAAAATTGTATCTCTTTTTATTGTATCGTTCATCATGCTCCTTCGCTTTCTCTTTAACCACATCATAAAGTGCGCTCATAACATATATTGGGCATTCTGTGGCATTGTCTATACGCACACCCTTAAACATGCAATCTTCGCACCCATCTTGGTCGTCGCAATATGCTATGCAATAATGAAGTGCTTCTAACATCTTCTGATGTGGAAACACCCTTTTTCTTCCCGCTCTTGTTGCTCCCATTTCTACACCTTAAATATGGCAATCCACAATGGTAATATAGGTACTTTTGGGGTCATATGGGGCGATGAAGCGGTCATAATAATTAGCGTCCCAATCTCTCGACTCATCACCAGTCTCATTAGAAATTCCCCACCAACCCATCATTCCTTTTTCGTGCCATGCACCATCTGGAGTAACTACAGCAAAAGTTGTGAATTTGGAATTACGCCTTGCAAAATCATCTGCACTGCTATACTTATCCCTATAGTAATCCATTGAATAGATTGTATGCCATTCCTTTTCTCCTTCGTTCTGTGGCTCACTACCTTCGACAACCACTTCATACCACCTTTTATGGCTATTGTATTCGTCTTCATCAATAAAGAAGTCGATATCTTCTATCTTGGCTGAATTGACATACATATCATTTCCGTTGCGCAGTTTAATGTTCCCACTAAATCTGCCACCGACTTGCCACCAATCCCACTTTGAATCTGGATTATATGTGGTAAGTTCGTCTCCATTCTCATTATAAGTATAACATATTTCATTTTTTTCTACTTGCCATATATCTTCATCTGTTTCTGCCTTGAGATATTTATCTTCCCAATAGTCAAAGCATTCTCTATTATTTTCTTCAATATTTTCTTCAATATATTTTTTTTGTTTTATAACCTTGCTCAATCATTTCTGCTTTCGTCCTGCCGATATATGGTTCTACATCCAAATTTTCATTATATGGCTCAAGCAAATCTTCAATATTCTGGTTTTTATTATGAATTACTGCTACAGTAAAATGACTCATTTTTCCTCTCCTTAAAACGAATAATATACAATGAAGCACCTTTTACCATCCCAATCCCATGGGATATCAAAACCATGTATGATTTCTCCCAACACGGAGCATACATATTCCTTGCTATAGGTGTCTACAGCGTATAACCTTCCGTAATTCCGTTTCTCATCATCTGGTAATTCAAGAAACGCTTCTGCTGGGATTGGTTCTGGCATCTGCCAATACAGATATTCCTGTTTCCATTCTGCCGTGTGATACGCTTTTAAGTCTTCAATAGGTACATATCCATCAATGATACCATAAGACTTTCCGACGTTATACAACGTGCTTTCGTCTAAATAATACATGTACGTTGGTGATTCTTCCCCATTATCATATAGTCCATCATAACTGTATGCAAAGTATTCCTTGCAACTATCGTCGAATTCTTCCCTTTTTAACATTGGCAGTTGTTCGGTAAACCAATCCATATCAATAAAACTTTGACTTCTCCAGAACACATGTGCTGGCTTACCGTTTGCGTCTGTCATGACCGACCTAACCTTTCCGGTTTTCTTGTCGAAAAATGCTGGATAAAAAACCAGTTCTCTGCCCATTTTACTTCACTTCCTTTGTTTTGATTACAATATTGTCTGTTTTTTTATATACGTCTAAATAAAATTCGTTCTTATCGCCATTATATGTGACTTCATAGTACACTCCGTCTTCAATGTCAGTTGATAGTAATGCTTTGTTGTTTTGCAACGCCTTGCACATCCATACAATATATACACAACCGTTGGTTCCCAACATTTCATAAAGTTTTTCTGTGTATCTATCATCCAAGTGTTTGGAATAGAAATCTATGATATATTCTTCTACAATTTTCTCTGCGTTGTACGCAAATTCTGTATTTCCCATTTTCTCTCCTTTTAGCAAGTAATTTTCCAAGTTATACCATAATTTCCACCGTAGGGACACATATACCCTAACAGTTTACAGTGTCCGCAAGGTAATTTGTGCGGGCAATTGTTTGAAACTATATTTGGATATATAGGGGCTGTTCTGCTATCTTTGTACATTGAGGTATCAATACGTGTCCCTGTTCCAGTAGTTGTTGTAGTATTTACATTCATGTTATTCAATCCTCCAATTCAGAATAATACGTTGATATACCATATTCTATGGCAACCTTATGCTCTACTTGACATCCCCTTGACCGTTGCCACCCTTCACCCATCCAGATTGCATTTGCAAATGATAAAATTTCGATAGATTTAGAAAGCATGTAGATGTCTTTGTTTCTATACGGCGCATCATCTACTTGTTCTGCGTTGATATATGAATCGTATAGCATGACGTTCATGTTGCGTTCAGCAAAATATCTACATGCTTTATCTTGCTCTGCGTCTATTTGTTCATAGATATCTTCTTCGCTTCTGCCAGTCATGGGGACAGAAATAAATAATCTAATTGTGTCACTCATTCTTCTTCATCCCAATCTTCGTCATCTTCATCGCAGTCATCGTATTCTGGTGGTTCAAAATAATTTGTACCTTTGCCATAATAATCTCTTGCATAGTGCTCATCTATAGCACTATCGCTCTCATACCATTTCATCTTCATCACCTACCATATTAAATTCGATAAAGTCATACACCTTTTGATAAGCAAAAGAGCCTAATTCAGTATTTCCCCATACTTCTTCATTTTCTTTTGTCTCTGAAATCCAAGTATCTATTTGCTCAAGAATTTCTTGTTTCGTCATAAGTCACCGTCCCATCTTGTTTGATTATGAGTTTTGTTTCCCAATAATCAACATTAGAGCCATACCTAATAATATCCGCTCTTGCATCACCGTTGGTCAGCAATAAGGATAAGAAACTGTGTACAAAACGCTCATATTTTTTCTTTGAATTTAAACTCGTAAGGTTGATTTCGTTTAATGTTCCATAAATGTCTAATAGTGCCTTAAAGTAGCCACCGCTAAAATCATCAGTCATAATCCACATCCTTTGCTTTATATCTTTTCCTTGGTCTGTCTTTCTCGGTCATATACCCGCCAGTCTTAAAATTTACAGAATGGTACTCCTTTTGTAAATTCAACTTATTCTGGTTGATAACCAATGGTTTCTTTTTGTCTTTGGCTTCTATTGAATATACCTTTTTCTTCTTCTTGCTCATCTTCATGTACTTCCATTAAATTGCCATCTACGAGAAAGTATTCCGTGTGGCTACCTACATCATACCACGTGTATCCGTCATCATACCACATCCTTGTATAATATGATGTAAATCCATGGTCATCTAAAAACTTTTTAATAATCTTCCACACAAAGTCTTCCGTTGGTGCATTTTGTAAAAATCTCTTTTTCCCATTTGAATCTCTAAAATATACGTTCATAATTTCACCTATAACCATTATACCATATGTTCTTGTAAATGTCAATCATCGTTTTCAACTTTAATAAAGGTGTTTACGAATTGTAATCGTAATGCATTTTCAATAACACTTAAATCTTTTGACGTAAGCAACTTATCTTGTACATTCTGATTTAATTGATTATAGTTAATCCTCTGTCTTTCATAATCAAATGTTTCTGGTTGTGCTAACGTAATTTTCCAAGCGGTTGAATATGTTGTCCACCCTTCTTCCTTGAATTCTTCTTCCAGCCTTCTCCTTACGATGCTATAATATCTTTTCTTTTGTTCCTGTGGCAAATAATGTATAAAAGTATAACTCTTTATTTGCAAGGTGCTTTTGGCACCGTAAACTTCCCTTATTTCTTCGTTATACTCTTTTATAGCGTCGTGTTGTACAGTTAGTATTCTTGATTCTTCGTCTGGTGTACAATCGTGTTGTTTTGAATGAAACCTTCCAAATTCATCTGTTGTATTCCGATATAATCTAAATGTTTTTCCCTTTTTTATTAGCGATGCGTTTTCTAAAGATGTAAGGCTATCATAAATAACTCTTTTTAACAATCTATACGAACCAGAGAAAAATATCTCGCTCTCATCTAAAATTTTATCTGTAATATAATGCGTAGTCGGAACATCTTCTTGATTCATTTCTATGTCAAAATAATTGAGATACTTATATGGTGCATTTTTTCCTATAAAGTAATTGCCGTTCACCATACTTGTTGCTTCAAGTATATCCTTGTTAGTCAGTGTTAATTCGCAATCGTTGGTGGTGTATATAAAGTCGGAAAACAAGTTGATTAAAAATTGTCGTATATATGATGTAAATCTGCCATAACTTTCAACAATCTGTAATTCATCATCATCGCTATACACCCTGCCTATGTATATTTTTCCGCTATCTCTTTGAATATCTACATATTGCTCAATTCTCTTTAGTTGTAATTGCTTGCTCTTACCAGAGCGTTGTTTCTCTCCACACACTTCACAAAGTTGTGGATATTTTAACCATTGCCCTTCGTATTCTTTTAATGATTCATAAGGGTTTCCCATTAGTTTAACCTTCTATCAGCCATCAAAGTGTATATCTTTTCATAAAGTTCGCCCAAAATCTGTGTAGGCATCTTTATTTGTTCGTCAACAATGGGAAAAAAACAATATTGTTCTGTTTTTTCGTCCCAAGCAATCATGCCAAAATACACATTCTCGTAACTGCAAGCAAGGAATAAATATGGGTACTTGTCCAGCCCCATATTTACAACCATGTCGTTGCTTACGTCTTTATACTCAATGTGCGGAGGTTTAATCATAACACTCATTATTCCGTCTTAACCTCAATTTCTGGGAGAGTCATCTTCGTACTTAAAGATTCTACATATTCGCCAGTTTCTTTAAGTAGCACATTTCCGTCTTCGTCTACGGTGATGCATTTCTTTAATTCGCTCCAATTAACTTCCGCTTTTGTCTTGATAAAATCTGGATTAAGTTCTCCAATCTCCTTCAAGAACCCCTCATCGCTTTTGCTTTCTATAACCTTCTTACCATCTGCCATAGTGTATTCGACCTTTGGCAGTTTCTTAATAATTTTGCCAGCGGGCAGTTTTAGAGAAATTTGCGTTTTGGTTTTCTTGGACGGCACATCGTCTTGTTCAAGGAACTTACCAAGGCATCCGATAAGGAACGACGTGGAGTTGTCGCACTTCTGCTCCGCATCCTTGATTTGGTTCTGCAACTTTTCAATTTCTGCCTTTGCGCAATCCACAAAGAAGTCCTTTCGTTTTCTTTCTTCGGCAATTTTGCCAATAGCCCAATCAGCCTTCTTTGCATTATCAATTACAAAACTTTCATCATACTCTTCGCCTTCAATCTTGTACTCAAAATCTTCAAATCTTTCCATTGGTAATTCCTTTCTCCTTTTGAATAATCTTGTGCATTATCTTATCTAAATCCGTCCAATTGTCAACTTCCATTCCATCCCACTCTTGCTCTATACTAAACTTGGTGTTGTTACGGAATAGTATCTTATATTTAGCATTTGTTTCGTTCAGATACTTGGCGTTATCGTCAACCATGATACCACCACTCATATCTATTACACCTTTTGATGTTGTTATTTTAATCCCACGAAAATCTACACTTATTCCGCTATCAACAAGATGTTTATTAATCCAATCTGTTTTGTTTATCATAGCAGTGCGGTCTATAATCTTGCTTACAATAACAATATTATTTCGCATAGAATATTTAAACAATACTTCCATAGCCCTCGGCTTGAACTTTAATGTGTTGAAAAACACTTCTTCCCCAAATACAGCACTTATATCCTTGCTTGGTATTCCGGGATATACATCTTGCCAGTCCCAATCGTGCACATCTTCCGGGTGTACATTTCTGTCGTATCGTCTATTAACTATCCTTACCACGTTTTCCGTAGATTCTGTGATGGTATCGTCGAAATCAATAAAAATCTCCATCTGCCATCACCGCCTTACTGTATAAGTAACTATCATTTGTCACATCTTTTAATTCAATATCAACATCGCACACTTTCTTAAATGCTTGTTTAATTTCTGGTAAAGTAGTCTGAAACCATTCTTTTTTATTGTTAATCTGGTTCACTCGCTGTTTAGCGAAGTACCTATGCAATGCGCTCTCAACAGCAAAGCAATCATCGCAATATACATATCCATGAACATTCATTGGAAAACTATGACTTGCTCCAGAACCAAGTTCTTTCATTCGCTCTTCGACACTACGTCGTGTAATACCAATTTTGTACTGACCTTCTTTCATATCGTTATTAGATACCACATAGACATATCCACACCGTTTGTTTTTAAGTCTTCGCTCAACATCCACAATACGATTTTCGAGTTCATTTATTTCTCCTTTGAGTATCATCGCTTCGGCATTGTCGGTAAAAGTTCTATGGGTGAACCTATACTCCTTGTTCACCTTTTCACGCTCAAGGCGTTCCTTTTCTTTCTCCAATTTCTTTTCTTCACGCAATTGTTCACGGATTATCTCTTTTTCTGCTTGCTCAATTTCTTTTAACTTCCGTTTCTCCAACAATATTTCGTAACATATCATACATTCTTGTTCTTTGAGGTCGATGTATGATTGTGTAAACATAATATCGAATTGTGATAATGTTTTTTTTAGCATGTCCACACGTTTATTAATTTGATTGATGGTTGTCATAAGATTGTTTATGGTCAACTTATCTATAAGCACACCACACCTTGTATCCAACACATCAGTAGCCATCTTTATGATGTTGTCAAAGAATTTATTCCCTTCCTTTAGGCTATTAGAAATGGCGAAGGTGTTATATGGAGCGACAATATGTTCCCCACGCTTTTTAATATCTTGTTGTGCCTTACGACATTCACGCAACTCCGCTTGCAATTCTACAATATGTTCAGTTATATCTTTAGTGTTTTCCATAATACTTATCCTTCTTATACACTAACTATGTATATATTATATCACCCCTATCTTACTTTGTCAATACCTATTTATATATTACTTATATATATATTATTAGGCGGGGGTTCAAGGGGGCGGTCAGCCCCATTGATTTCCTTCTTATTTGATAATAAATATATTTATATATTTATTTAATATATGTAAGAAAACATTTCAACGAGCACTTGACAAGATAAAAAATAAGTGGTATAATATAAATGCCATAATATGGTAATTTTACAGAAAGGAGTGTGCACCACAAAGGATATAAATTATGAGGTGGCAAGAAATGGCAGACAACCTGTACGTTTCAAGGTCAAACAAAGAGCGATTAAAATATGAAAATGATGAAGAGATTATTTATGATACATATACACAACACATAGTTGATGACCAAGAAATATACGAAAGTGAAAATAGAGCATACGAGCAGATACCGTTGCATTTAGTATCTATTACTGATAAGTATGGCATTGAGTAAATATGGATTAAAAATTAAAAACTTCTCTTGTGGGATTCTTTATGAGTACAATTTGGGCATAAGGAATCATTTAACATACACAAATGCTATGTTAACAAATAGTCTTTTCAGTTACTATATGATGAAAAACGGCATGAAGGTGTCGAAAGACGGTAGGACAAGAGATATTATCTGTATAGATTTTGACTTTGGTGCCAAGTCATACGAAGAAACGAGAAAAAAAATCGAAAAAAGCATAGAGTTGCAAAAGAAGGAATCTGAAGATATTGAAAACGATAAGCGTCTAAACTCTTTATATTTGTTGCTTGACGATATAGAATCAAAAGAACATTTATTTGATAAAAAACGAAAGGAAGAGTTGCGTGAAATTTTCTATCGTGATGGCGTAGATGTAACATATGTCACCAAGAACAAAGACGGAGAGATAAAGGATAGAAAAACAATTCATTACAAGATGCTTTATCGTTCTACTGGTAAAGCAAAAGCAGGGTCGTGTATGTTTATATCTCAACGGCTATATAAGAAAGCAAGAGATTTTATTTATATGGGATTAAAGATGCCAAAGCATAACGCACCCATTGTTGAAGCCAGTGCATATGTATCTTTAATAGCGAGTTCCATTGTTGATACGATTCAAATTAATCCAAAAAACATTTTAGTTTTAGATGACGTATCCAGTTATTTTAAGACAGACGTTATTAGCATTGAGACGGATGAATCCAAACAATGTCATGCAAAAAAAATTAATAGTTATAAAGTTAAGAATGAGTTATTTGACGGACAAGCATTAATAGATAAGCATATATTTCCTACATGGGGAAATGGCTATGTTCTGTTGCGACACCACATGACCAAAATGGCGGCGTTCAAAACGGATATCCAAGGGTTTTTTAAGGACTACTTTGGCGATAATTATTATGAAGCCACGTTAACCGATATGTTTGGAAATAAACATTATGCCAGAGATATTCAGATGATAACTACTAACAATGCTATGAAGTGGCTAAAGTTTAATGTTTCGTATGAATATTGGTGCGACAAAGTTAATGCTAACGGCAATCGTTTTGGTATTGTTAAAACTGCACACAAGAGTAAGTTTGGTGACGTACAAAGAATGTCTTATCAGATGATTAATTCATTAGATATGGAAATTATGAAAGATGTCACTAAAGTTAGCAAGGAATATATCGACTTGCTTAAAACAGATACTGATACTTTTCTAAAATACTTATCAGATAATGTGAACTTTGCTAACGACTTTAATGTACTTGTTGCGTTATATGAGCAAAACCCGGATTTCGCAAGGTCAGAGTATTTTGTCGAGCGGCGACGAAAAATTATCCGAAATTATATTAATAAGTTTAAGACTGGTAAAGTAATCCAGACTGGTGACAACCTTGTCATGGTAGGCTCGCCATACGCTATGCTACTGCACTCTGTTGGCGAAGATGTTGAGCAAGACAAAACATTTAAGCAAAGAGTTAACACAATCGAATGTTATACAAAACGATTTGATGTTGGCAAGGATTTAGCCGGGTTTAGAAGTCCGCATAATGGCAAAAATAATATTTTAGCACTAACCAATATAGGGAGTGATATTCTCGATAAATATTTTGATATAGGTGAGCAATGTGTAGCGGTTAATTGTATTCATACAGACTTGCAAGACAGAGCAAATGGATGTGATTTTGACAGTGATTCTATCTATTGCACAGACCAACCAGACATCGCAGAATATGCGAAGGAGTGTTATGCAAGATATCCTACCATAGTTAATAATATACCAAAAGAGCAAAATCATTATTCTAACTCTATGTTGGACTATGCAAGAATTGACAATAATTTAGCAAGTTCTCAATTAGCAATCGGTGAATCAAGTAACCTTGCACAACTTGCCTTAACATATACATATAATTATCCGATAAAAAAATATAATGATTATGTATGCATATTGAGTGTTCTCGCACAAGTTAGTATTGATTCTGCAAAAAGAAGGTACGACATAGATATTCCGAGCGAGATAAAAAGGATTAAAAACGATATGGATGTAAAAACAATGGGATATCCAGAGTTTTGGTTGCATATCAGAAGAGATTTTAATAAGGATAAAATTAATAAAGACTTGAAGTGCCCCATGAATTATCTATCTCAAGTAAGATTTGTAAGAGCCGTAACACAAAAGGGTATATTGCCCATTGAACATTTTTTACAAAAGTATCAGATTAAGGGGTCAAGGCGTAGGTCACGCAAGGTAGAAAGGTTGATTGAAAAGTATGCTTTTGAATTAGGGGCTTCACAACTAAACAATGATGACGAATACTTTTTATTGCGTAGCGATTTTGAAGAAATGATAGAGGACATTAGGAGCATATATATATCTAAAGAGTATTTAGGTCTAATGAGTTGGTTGGTTCAGAGAGCCTTTAAATCAACGCCGCAGTCATATCAAGGATTTTCTCAAGTGCATAAAAATAAAGCCTTGTTATTAAAAACTTTATATGAAGTTAGTCCAGCAAATTTATTAGGAGTTTTTAGCAAAAACGCTCCAAAATAAGCAAAATAGTGCACACATGGAAATATTTGGAAGTCTTATAATTGTTGAAATTTCAACGGTTATAAGATATACAATAAAGTGTACCTAAATGATAGAAACTATACTATATATAGTAAAAAGGATTGAAAGGAGTAAAAAATGGCAAGGGAAAGAATTCCTAAAAAAAGCATTATGAAGCCAAGCGACGTTGTGCGGCTAACTGCCAGATACTCTGGATATTCACAAGAAGTAGCAAAAGAAATTATTGACGCATACGGTCATATTGTACATAAGTTACTCCTTGAAGGGTACCAAGTACGAATACCAGAGGTGGGCAGATTTTATTTACACACGAAGAAGGCACAACCAGAAAAGCCTTATGTGATGCCAGCAACTGGCGAACACGTCATACTCCCAGCAAAGCCAGAGTACCAGAAGCCGAAATTTAAGTATACTCCAACCATCATTCGAGAAATAAAAGAAAAGTCTTGGGGCAACCCATTATAAGGCGGTGATTATATGGCGGCAAGGAGTTTAAGTTTTACTGAATTCATGAAGCAACTATCTATTAAGTCAAGACTGAATGAAAAGACGGTAAGAAGGGTTTACGACCAGTTGTTTCTGTTGTTGGCAAAAGAATTACGCATAAGCGGAGAAATGAGATTAAAAAGGTTTGGCACGTTTTATTGTGAAGAGCGTGGTGGCAAAGACATGATTATTCCGCAACCAGATGGTAGTGTAATTCGACAATATGTAGAGCCACATGTAAATGTTAAATTTAAGCCAGCGGCAGAGTTTACTAACTATGCTAATGGTAGGTTGGTAGATAAAGAATCGAAGAAACGATTAAGAAAAGGGGAACTCACCAAGTCTGAAAAAGCACTTATAAAGAGGAATACGGCTAATCGTGACGAAGAGTTAGAGCAACTGTTGCGCAAGTATAAAGGAGAAGAGTAAATGGCTAAAAACAAATACACGGTAACGGAAGCAGTAGATATTGTTGGTACGTTGGATTATAATCAATCGGAAGATTTAGTTGTATATGTTGAAGTTGGTCGGGGTGATAACATTATCACAAGAGAAATTGATGTTATTGATGTACTGCGTCAATGCGTAGGTAGGCAGATTTCACTTAAACTGACTAATGAAGAGGACAAGTGTGATGAACAGTAACTATGATGAAAATCTGAATCTTCTCATAGGCAAAGTTGAGGGGTCTTGTGATTTAGGATGGGAAGAACTGTGCGATGTGATTGGCACAGATGTCCACCCAGATACCTTACGCAAGGCTTTTGCCGTAACGGATTATTCTGGATACCACGTTGCTAAATATCTTATGGAAAAGACCACCGACGAATTGACAGATGAAATGATAAATCGTCTGCAATCCAAACGTGACGAAGAATATAAAGAACGTGTAAGATTACAAGATGCAAGGCGTGAGTATAATAAGGAACTACGAATCGAAGCAAGGTATGAGAATCTTGTAGATGTATTGAAAAAGAATTTACAGGACTTCAATCTTGGTGATGCTTCTACTTTTGGTGAAAAGCATTTAAGAATTGAAAATAAAACCAAGAAATGCGCCGTGTTGATGATTAGTGATTGGCATTATGGAGCAGTGTGCGACAATCAGTGGAATTTATATAATTGCGAAATTGCCGAGCAAAGAGCAGAGCAGTTAATTGAAAAAACAAAAAAGTACATCTTGTCTTTAGGCATTACTGATATGGTGGTAGAAGTAAATGGAGACATGGTGGAAGGGCTGATTCATGTTGGCAATAGGGTGTCGTCAGAAGAATCGGCAGTAGAGCAGATTGTCCATGTATCTAAACTTCTCGCAAAATGCATTAATTCATTAAAGCCATATCTGAATTCGTTAAAAGTAGTGACTACTCTTGGTAATCATGGTAGACTTACACCCAACAAAAAAGACCAAGGTGACGAGAAGGAGAATTTTGAATTACTTATTCCAGAAATGCTCCGTATGATATTGGATAAGGACATTCCCATTATTTCTTCGCAGGGTATGGACTTTGTTAAGTACGATTTTAATGGAAGGACAATTTGTCTTACACATGGACATCATGATAAGGTCAATTCTGCTATCAACAATATGATAAGGGTATTTAAGGAAGTGCCAGATGAAGTTCATATTGGTCATACACACCATCATCATGATATAAACGATTCTAACATTTATGTAGTGGTAAACGGTTCAATAAAAGGAACGGATGACTTTGGGCTTGGCACAACAAGATGTGTAACAAAACCGAGTCAAAACTTAATTGTATATGGCGAAGACAGAATGGTTATAGAGATAATTGTTGATTAGAGAGGTGATATATTATGGAATATTCATGCGAATGGGTTCGTCAGAATCTTGGCGAAGCAACGCCTTCCGAGCCATTCCCTTGTGAGTGGGTAAAGGCTCATTGGGATGACGAAACAAAAGAAGCCCCATATCCCTGTGTAGCACTGCAAAATTATTTTAGTACACAGCAGTTGTCGGTCACACCTGCGGCGGCTACCAAGGATTCCTATTGGGGAACGGCTGTAAGTGCGATGCAGAGCGACATTGTTATTGAAGGCAATAAGATTACTGGTACGCTGAAGTATCTGGATGAAGGTCAGTTAGTAACAGATTGGGGTGCTGGCAACTTCATGGCTCTGAAGTTCACCGTGCCAGAGCAAGCAACTTCGTGTAAAGTGGGGCTTGACCCGTCTCAAGGTAGTGGGTTAGTTGAACTGGACAACGACAAGGACGGCGTGTTTAAGGTTACAAATAAAGAAACGCAAAAGTTCGTCATCGTAACCACAGATGGAGAATATACATTGCGTCAAGAGTTTGACCTGTCCGAGTTAATTTGTGAAACTGAATAATAAAAAAAATATACCTGTGGGGGTTGACACATACTCCCACAGGTGGTATAATATTATTGTCAAGGATGAGATACAAAAAAAAGAAGTTGTAAAAATACCTTGACAAACATCAAAATAAGTGGTATAATATATATGCAAGGTTGAGAGAGCGAGTGGGCATATCCACCGTACACTCTTGACCACGAAAATTGAAAACTAAATATTCCAACAAAGTGTTTTCTGGTCAACCCAGTGAAGATGGTTAACAACCTGCTGGGAAGCAATGAATGAACAGATATGCGAAGCAAGGATACTTGCCGAGTACGTCTGGATATGGCTTGTAAAAGTCATTGAGAAGGTGGAAACCACCAAGTTCAAATTGCGGTACTGACTGGCACCAATGGCAAAGTTACGGTCTTGTGGGCAGAGTAATAGACGCTCCGTGTGGAGAATAAGCCAGTACGTTGTCGCTGTGGCGGCGATAGCCACTGCTGGTAATGCCAAACAATCTGTTTTGCGGTGAAGCGCAGAAATGCGTGTATAACACAAGTTCACGGTACGAGTAGGAAAAGCGCAGTGATATGAATTAATATGACAAGAGATTAAAAGTCTAAAATTCTGAAAGTCTTCTGAAAGTTGCGGGTAAACAAAATCCCGCACGGTCTACGGTTGGGAACCCAGCGGCGGCTAAATGCTATAGGGTCGCTCCTTATAGCACAGATTAGTTGTCACCGTTGAACGAATATGTCATGAATGTTGGTTGGCAAGGCGAAGGTCTGGCTATGAGAATACTTTGTTGGGATATTTAGTTAAAAATGGTTGATGTACAACCCCACGCATGCCTGTAGCGTGTCTAATGACGATATCCATGGTAGACTTAATACAGGTTTTATATTGCGGCGTGGCGAAGTTGGTTAACGCATCGGACTTTGACTCCGACATTCGCAAGTTCAAATCTTGCCGCCGTAGCCATTAATATCTGGGTGTAGTTCAGTTTAGTAGAACGCCTGTTTTGGGAACAGGAGGTCGTAGGAGCGAAGCCTACCATCCAGACCAAGATTCCTATTTGCGCAATAGGTCGGTGGATAAGAACGCCGAAGCACGGATTAGCCATTTGCAAGTGGTTCTCTGCGGAGCGACCCAAGTGGGGATAGTCATTCGTGTGGATAGTAAACGTATCCCAACCAACTACCGAAACCACACAATCGTCTCAACGATGGCGACCCTGTGTGAAAAAGGTTGGTTATCTTTTGGAGAGCGCATCGTACATCGAAAGATGCGTGGGGCACCATGGACGCATGGTGGTGCGTAAAGTAGTATTCAAACGAGTTGGGCGGCGCACACTTTATGGTTTGTTAGTTCAATGGTTAGAATGCCAGCCCGTCACGCTGGAGACAAGAGTTCAATTCTCTTACAGACCGCCAGATATATATATCGGCAGGTACCCAAGCGGCGAAGGGAGCGGACTGTAAATCCGTGACG
>CALEJD010000041.1 GCA_937898195.1 uncultured Clostridia bacterium
CAAAGCCTGCTGTACCTTACGGCGGAAAATACAGAATCATTGACTTCCCACTTTCCAACTGTGTAAATTCAGGTATTTCAACTGTTGGTGTGCTTACTCAGTACCAACCACTTGAACTCAACGATTACATAGGCAACGGTCAGGCATGGGACCTAGACCGTGCAAACGGCGGTGTGCACATTTTGTCACCTTATCAGCAGATTAAGGGCACAGAATGGTACAAAGGCACAGCAAACGCAATTTATCAGAATATCAATTTCATTGACCGTTATAATCCTGAATATGTTGTTATCCTTTCAGGTGACCATATCTATAAAATGGACTATAACAAGATGCTTGAATATCATAAAGAAAAGAACGCAGCTTGCACAATCGCAATGCTTGAAGTTTCTTGGGAAGAAGCAAGCCGTTTCGGTCTTATGATTCTCAATGATGATAATTCAATCAGAGAATTTGAAGAAAAGCCAAAGAATCCAAGAAGCAACAAGGCTTCAATGGGCGTTTATGTTTTCACTTGGAGCAAGCTTCGTGAATATCTTATCGCAGACGAGGCTGACCCAGATTCAAGCAACGACTTTGGTAAGAATGTTATTCCAAAGATGCATCAAGATGGCGAGAGAATGTTCGCATATCTTTTCGATGGCTATTGGAAAGACGTTGGAACAATCGACAGCTTGTGGGAAGCTAACCTTGACCTTCTCAACCCAAAAGTTGACCTTGATTTGTCAGATACAAGTTGGAAAATCTATGCAAAAACTCCTGTTTCACCACCACACTATATTTCAGCAGGTGCAAAAGTGCAGAACTCGATGATTTCAGAGGGTTCAAGAGTATATGGTGACGTTGACTATTCGATTCTTTTCAATGATGTAACTGTTGAAGAGGGCGCAGAGGTTAAATATTCAATCGTAATGCCAGGCACGGTTATTAAAAAGGGCGCAGTTGTTCAATATTCAATCGTTGCAGAAAATGCAGTAATTGAATCAGGTGCAGTTGTTGGTAAGAGTCCAGAAGATATGGATAACCATGACGACTGGGGCGTTGCAGTTGTTGGCGCAGGTGTAAATGTTGGTGAAGGCGCATTCGTTGCACCACATACACAGGTTGACACAGATGTAGTAAAGGAGGGTAAATAAGATGACAGGTAAGAATATCGTAGGTATCGTTTTCTCAAACGCTTATGACGAATGCATTAGTGAACTTACAGGAATTCGAACAATGGGTTCTGTTCCATTTGCATCTCGTTATCGTCTTATTGACTTTGCTCTTTCAAATATGGTTAACGGTGGCATTGAAAAAGTCGGTGTTGTAACAAAGGCTAACTATCAGTCACTTATGGACCATGTGGGAACAGGTAAACCTTGGGATTTATCACGTAAAAATGATGGTCTTTTCATTCTCCCACCATTCTCAACAAACGAAGCAAATGGCAATGCTGACAAACTTGGCGCGTTAAAAGGTATTCAAGGATTTATCAGTCGTTCAACAGAAGAATATGTGCTTTTTGCAGATTGCAACTCTGTTCTCAATATTGATATTGAAGAATTGATGGATTATCACAGCGACAAAAATGCTGACATCACAATCGTTTATAAGAATGGCAAAATGCCAAACCTTACAGATGTTATTGTTCTTGATATGGATGCTGACAACAAAGCAAATAAAGTTTCAGTTTCACCTGTAACAGACGAAAATGTGAACTATTCACTCAATATGATTTTGATGAAGAAATCTCTTCTTGAAAGACTTCTCAACGACGCGGTTAGCTTGAATTACACTGATTTCGAAGCAGATTTGATTCAGCGTAATGTTGCAAAACTTAATATCTATGGTTTTGAAGCAAATGGACATTCATTCACAATCGATTCAATGCAGAGTTACTATAATGCAAATATGGAGCTTCTTAATATCGAAAAATGTGATGACCTTTTCAATACAGAGCGTCCAATTTATACAAAAGTACGTGACGATATGCCTGCAATTTATGGCATCGGTTCAGATGTTAAGAATTCTCTTATTGCAGATGGTTGTATCATTGAAGGTACAGTTGAAAATTCAATTCTCTTCCGTGGTGTTAGAGTTGAAAAAGGTGCGGTTGTTAAAAACTCAATTCTTATGCAGGGTACATTTGTAGCCCAAGATGCAACAGTTAACTGTGTTGTAGCAGATAAGAGTGTTGTTATTACACCAAACAAAACTTTATCTGGAGCAGAAAATTATCCTGTTTACATTGGTAAGGAGATAGTAATCTAATGAAAGTTTTATATGTTGCTAGTGAGGCACTTCCCTTTAAAGCAAGTGGTGGTCTTGGTGACGTTGCCGGCAGTTTGCCACAGGCACTTCGCAAAAGACTTATCGGCGCAAGGGTTGTAATGCCTTTATATGACACAATTAGTCAAGAACTTAAAGATACAATGAAATTTATCACAAGCATTTCTGTGCCTGTTGCTTGGAGAAGACAATATTGCGGAATCTTCGAAGCAAAAGCAGGCGGAGTTATCTATTATCTTCTTGATAATCAGTACTATTTCAAGCGTGATGGTCTTTATGGCTATTATGACGACGCAGAGCGTTTTGCATTCTTTGCTCGTGCAGTGCTTGAGATTCTTCCACACATTGATTTCAAACCTGACATTATTCATTGTAACGACTGGCAGTCAGCATTGACACCTGTTTATTACAATACACTTTATGCAACTCGTCCGGGCTATGAAAACATCAAAACAGTTTTCACAATTCACAATATTCAATATCAAGGCACTTATGGTATGGAATTGTTGAACGAAGTTGTGGGTATTCCTGAAAGTGCAGCATCTCTCGTTGAATATGATGGTGACTGTAACTTTATGAAGGGCGCTATTGAGTGTGCAGACAGAGTTACAACAGTTTCTCCATCTTATGCTAATGAAATTCTTGACCCTTGGTATTCACATGGCCTTGACCCAATTCTCAATCAGCGTTCTTGGAAACTTTCAGGTATTCTCAACGGTATTGACACAATTCTTTATAATCCTGAAACAGATAAGGATATTGAAAAGACATATACTGTTGATACATTCAAGAAAGATAAGCCAGTTAACAAGGCTAAATTACAAGAATATTTCGGACTTCCACAGCGTAAAGACGTACCAATGATTGGTATGGTTACTCGTCTTGTTGGCCACAAAGGTCTTGACCTTGTTAAAGCAGTTCTTGAAGAATTGCTCGCAACAGAAGATGTTCAGTTTGTAGTTTTGGGCTCAGGCGAATATCAATATGAAGCATTCTTCAAAGAGATGGCAGAGAAATACCCTGAAAAAATGGGACTCAAGCTTGGCTTTATCCCATCACTTTCAAAGAAAATCTATGCAGGCTGCGACATTTTCTTGATGCCATCAAAGAGTGAACCTTGCGGACTTTCACAGATGATTTCACTTCGTTACGGTACAATTCCAATTATCCGTGAAACAGGTGGTCTTCGTGACAGTATCAAAGACTCAGGTGACGGCGAAGGCAACGGCTTCACATTCTCAACATATAACGCACACGATATGCTCTATACAATCAAGAGAGCAATCGAAGGCTACAAGAATACTGACGGTTGGAACATTCTTGTTAAACGTGCAATGGAATGTGACAATAGCTGGGGCAAATCAGCAAATGAATATATAAGACTCTATAAAGAGCTTCTTAAAGGATAAACAAAAAAGCGAAGTCATTTGACTTCGCTTTTTTAATCTTTGTTTTCAATTTTCTTTACATAATCTTTGAGAGCGATATTTATGAATTGAGAAAGTGAGCGGTCATCTTGCTCGGCTAATTTTCTTGCTTTTTCAAGAATATCGCTGTCAACTGTAATACTAATCTGTTCTTTCAAGGGTTTCATAATAAATCACTCCTTACTGATATGATTTATTATATTAAAAAGTATTGCAAAATACTCAAAACTGATATAAACTAATATAAACTGATATGAAAAGGAAGAGCAAAATGCGAGAAATTACAGAAGAAAGAATAATAGAACTAATCAAAAAATATAAAGAATTCATTTTTGCCGATTATGAAAAAAATCTTTGTGTTGAACACTATAACGACCTTCATAAAACAAATTTTACTGAAAAAGATATACATTTAAATCAAACAAAATGTTGGCTTTGCGCACAAATAAAGGACAGACAATAAAAGTCTGTCCTTTCCTTTTTTATTTTGCCTTAATCTTAATAATCTGGTTATATCCCATTCCGCGAACGGTTACTGGAATACCAACATTTTTAAGATATGCGCCACTCTTTTCAAATTTTGCACTACCGATTTTGAGTTTATAGATTTTTTCGTCATCAAGTCCCATAAATCTTAATGGGATTTCTTTTTGCATAAATCTTGTAACAAGCGATGACAAAAAGCCGACTGCTTCGGATTTATCTTCTGTTACATAGAGATTGAAAAGAATTTCGTCACGGTCAGGGTCAAGAATTCTGTAAAGGTCACCAAGTTGCACAATGTGACGGATTTCTTTATAAAGGCTAACATTCTTTCGGGCAATAGCCAAGTCAGTAAGACTATATTTTGTAAGATTTCCACCAACACCTAATGAACCTTGCATAGCAACGTGGAATCTGAAATCAAGACTCATTGGTGGGTTATACCAGTTAACATCTGTCACCCAAGCACGCATAACCTTTGTTGGACGAAGATATGTAAACCATTTTTGCATCATCATTCTGTCAACGGCACTTGTGTTATCACTTGTCCAAACCTGGTCAAAGTGTAAAAGAGCGCCATAATCTGTGCGTCCACCACCTGAAGAGCAACTTTCAATTGCAACATCAGGGTGTTTTTCTTTAAGTCGGTCAACAATATTGTAAACTGCTTGTGTGTGACGAAACCAAAGTTCTTGTGGACAATCAAGGTTTTCTGCACCAGTTTCTGAAAGTGGACGGTTCATATCCCATTTAATATATTTGATATTGTGTTCAGTGAGCATTTTATCCATACACTCAAAAATGTATTCCTGAACATCAGGTCGAGTCATATTAAGCACTAACTGATGACGCAGAGTGTGTGCGGTTCTTGTATCATAATGATAAGCCCAATCAGGATGCGCACGGAACAAATCAGAATCAGGATTCACCATTTCAGGCTCAAACCAAAGACCAAAATCCATACCAAGTTTATTAACATTTTTGATAAGTTCGTCAATACCCTTAGGGAATTTTTTATTGTTAACAACCCAGTCACCAAGACCTGCTCTGTCGTGGTTGCGAGCACCAAACCAGCCGTCATCCATAACAAAGAGTTCAACACCCATTGCAGCAGCGCGTTTTGCAAGTTTAGTCTGGTCCTTTGTGTTAACATCAAATTCAGTTGCTTCCCAAGAGTTATAAAGTACGGGTAAAACCTTATCGTTAAACTGTTTTGGCAACACATGATTAATTGCAAATCTGTTCATTTGACGGCTCATTTCACCAAAGCCCTGTGAAGAATACCCACAGAATACAAATGGAGTTGTAAAAGTTTCGTTTGCCTTTAATTCATATTTAAAATCGTGGTCGTTAAGACCCAAAGAAACCCTTGTTGTATAGAAAAGGTCGCGAGTGCAAAGCACTTTGAAGTTACCACTATATGCAAGTGAACCGAAATAAACATCACCTTGATTTTCGTCAGCATTCTGATATGCTATGAAATATGGTGACTGGTTGTGACCAGAAGTACCACGTTTGCTGTCAAATACAAGTGCGCCACCCTCAAGAGTTGACTCTGTTTCAACATATTCGCCACCCCAAGACCCATTTGTGTTTTTGAATGTGTATGGATATTGTGATGGAAGAGTAAGTTCAGCAGAGAAAACTCTATCAATGATAATTGTGTCATTACCTGTGTTTTTAATTTCTGCCCAACGGGTGATAATATCGTCATTATCCTGCACTTTATATTTAAGCGAAATTTCTAAAGGATAAACCTTGTCTTTTAAAGTGAATGTGAGAGTGTTTTCTTCTGCGTTTGCATCAACAAATTCCAACTCAATCTCACGGCATTTGTCAGAAAATTGAACCTTCAAGTCACTTTCACGATACATAATGCCACCAAAAACTGTAAATTCCTGACGAGCCATATCAAGACTTGTGTGATTTGAGTTTTCATCCCAGATGTTTTTCACTTCATAGTCAGAAACAAGGCATTTTTTACCCCAATGAATATGACGGTTGTTGCAGTTTTTGTCAATACCCAAAACATAATGAGTGTTTTTTGTTTCAAGCACAAAAATGTTGTTTTCAAGAATTTGAATTGCCATAATTTAATCCCCCAAGAATTAAAATTTTCCTATGATTTTAGTATAACAACAAATGGGGATAAAAGCAATAAAAAAGCAGAATTCAAAATGTAGAATTCTGCTCGATGTTTTATAGGATTATGCACAAAAGTCCGTTACAGCCCTCGTTGATAACGCGCTCGAGAGTTTCTTGGAATTTCATTCTAGCATCAGTTGGCATATGATAAAGCTTGTTGCGAAGACCTTCATTAACAAGCTCGTTGAGAGATTTGCCGAAAATGTTTGATTCCCAAATTTTGTTAGGGTCTTCTTCAAAGCCTTCAAGCAAATATTTCACAAGCTCTTCTGACTGACTTTCACTGCCAACTATTGGGGCAACTTCGGTCTGAATATTTGCTTTGAGAAGATGAATTGACGGTGCAGATGCAGAAAGGCGCACGCCATATCGACCACCTTGCTTCACAATTTCAGGCTCGTCAAGGCTTAATTCTGAAAGCGTCGGCATAACAATACCATAGCCCGTTGTTTCAACCTCATCAAGAGCAGATTTTATTCGCGCATACTCGTTTTTGATACCCGATAATTCTTTAAGACAAGATAACAGACTTTGTTCGCTGTCAATTGAGAGTCCCGTTTCTTCTTCAAGGATTTTATAGAATAATCCATTGTTCATTTGGACTGAAAGCCATGCGCTACCGATACTCAAATCCATATTCTTGATTTTTGCACCTGCAATGTGTTCACATTCGCAAAGACTTTCTGTCATAATGCTGATGTCACGAACAAATTCAATGTTCTCAATAGAATCTAAAACATATTTATATGTTTCTGCTTTTAACCAGTGGTCCTGTGGTAAAGACACCAACCATAAAGGCAAGTCAACGCCGATTTCTTTAACAGGGAATTCAAAAAGAATTTGAGTGATGATTTCTTTGATTTCTTGTTCGCGAAGTTCAAGACAATTCACAGCCATAACAGGTACACGATATTTTGCCGACAATTCGTTGCAAAGAGATTGTGCACTTTCACCTTTGGGGTACATACAGTTAAGCAATACCACAAAAGGCTTGTTAAGTTCTTTTAACTCATTGATAACCCGCTCTTCAGCTTCTTCGTATTCGTCACGGGGGATATCGCTGATACTACCGTCAGTTGTAACAACTAAACCGATTGTTGAATGCTCTGTAATAACCTTTTTTGTGCCGATTTCGGCCGCCATATTAAATGGAATTTCGTTTTCATACCAAGGTGTGCGCACCATTCGAGGCTGGTCACCCTCGATATATCCCAACGAACTTGGAACAATATAACCAACACAGTCAATCATTCGCACGTTAAAACTTGCGTTGTCGGGTAATGTGATTTTAACTGCGTTTTCAGGAATGAATTTTGGCTCGGTTGTCATAATTGTACGCCCTGCAGAAGATTGGGGCAACTCGTCATTTGCTCTTTCTCGCATAGCGTCATTTTCCATATTCGGAAGCACAACGCAGTCCATAAACTTTTTGATAAATGTGGATTTTCCTGTTCTCACAGGGCCAACCACACCAATATAAATATCTCCACCCGTACGCACTGCAATATCGTTATAAATACTTGTATTACTCATTTTCTTCACCCCTTACATTCTTGGTATCAACAGTTTGCATTTTTTATCAATAATTCCATCAGAAATGTTGTTCTCACGGATAATCGCATCAACTGTTGTGTTATATTTTTCTGCAATATTCCAGAGGCTCTCATTTGCTTCGGCAAAATAGATAGTTAAAGACGCTGTTTTGACCTTTTTGCACTTCGATTTATCAACTGTGATTTCAGTTGCAATGCTTTTTTCAGTTTCACCGAATACAAATCCGTGCACATTTATTTCAACTCTTGCATCAAGTTTGTTACTGTCACTAATCATAAAGCTTGATGCAGAAATTGTGCAGACAGGCTGACAAGAAATCACATCTTTGTCACATTGTAATGGCTTTGAATATTCAAATGGAATTTGCCTTTGTGCAAAAAGTGTATCTCCGTTAGCATCATCATAAATTATATCAGCGGTAATCTCACCGTTAATATTCACAACACCGTCACCGATAATAAATTTTGATGTGATGTCGTTGCAAATGAAACTGTGCACCTTTGCAACTCCAGATGTGCCAAGGTCACAAACTCCACGACAAAGAAATGTGTCGTCGATTTTTTCTTCTAATGTTGGCACATAAACTATGGCTTTCTTGATGTCGCATTCATATTTGGTTGAATAGGCATCTTTAACTGCAGAAACACTTCGAGTTTTATAGCCACATATAGATAAATCTAAAACAGCAGAAGCATCTAAAAGATTTTTGTTGCCGGCAGAATCAAAACGGTTGCGAATATCTAAATTCACAAGTGAAAGTGTAGCATCAAGCACGCAATCATCAGTAATTTCAGGTGCTTCGATAATCTGGTTTATTGCTATTATACTTTCAAAGATTTCAATATCACAACTGTCTTGTAATGTGAGCACAGTTTTTATGTTAAGGTCGGCTTTCAAAAAGATTTTATTTGAAATAACCTTGATTTCATTGATAATTGGTGTGGCACAAGATGAAATAATTGCACCGATTGGCTCTGTAATCCCTGATGGGTCAAGTGTCTCTGAAACAGAAAAACTTTTTTCGCAAACACAGACAAGATTGCAAATTTCTGTCTTTTCTTGGCGGATTGTTATGCCGTCGCCCTCAGCAGATGCGATAAATTCGCAAGGCTTTTTGCAATTTGCCTTTGCAAAAACTGTTATAGCGCCGTGCACTTCAAAACGGCGTTGTCCTGACACTCTGTAATTCACATAATCTGTTTTTGCACCGACATAAATACAAGTGGCATCGCTGGTTTTAAGTTCAAGTTGCTTTGAAAAATTAAGTGTCTGCTCAAAACATCTAACTTTGCCTTGCTCACAGATATAGAGCACACGCACAAGGCAAGTGCACTCGGCAGAAATTCTGTCACCATTAATTTGGTGAGAAGTTACTCCCGGTGTGCAAGTGCATCTGAGAATTCTCACAATATCGGGCAAATATTCGGGCAAGGTAATGTCGCAGTCAACTGAATATTCTGCATTGCCCTGAAGATTGGTTTCACAGACTGAAATTTGGTCTTTATGTACATTGAAATCCATATAATCTCTCCTTTATCGTCTTTGCATTTCAATCATATTTATGAGAGAGCGTATTGCTTTATGACAAGCATCAATATAATAATTAGCGTCGCAGACCCTTAATTTTGCGCTTTGCACTTTGCATTTTGCATTTTATGTGCTAAAATAATCACATAAATTTAAACGAGGTAAACTATGAAAATCGGTAATATTGAAATTAAGGGCAAAGCTGTATTAGCACCAATGGCGGGAGTTGCAGACCGTGCATTCCGTGAACTTTGCGTTGACTATGGCGCAAGCTATGTAGTCAGCGAAATGATAAGTTCAAAAGGTGTGTCTATGGGTGACAGAAAATCAAAAGATTTAGCATTTCTTTCAGAAAAAGAGCGTCCTGCGGCTATTCAGATTTTTGGCTCTGACCCTTTGATTATGGCTCAGAGTGTTGAACAGGTTATGCAGTTTAGCCCAGAAATCATTGATATAAATATGGGTTGCCCTGCACCTAAAATCGCAGGTAACGGCGGGGGCGCATCACTTTCTAAAAATCCACAGTTAGCAGAAGAAATAGTGAAAGCTGTTGTGAATGCTTCACCTGTGCCTGTAACTGTGAAAATTCGTATGGGTTGGGATTTTGAAAATATCAACGCAGTTGAAATGGCACAAAGAGCAGAAAATGCAGGTGCAAGTTCTATAACAATTCACGGTCGCACAAGACAACAGATGTATTCACCACCAGTTGACAGAAATATTATTGCAGAAGTTAAAAAGAGCGTTTCAATCCCCGTAATCGGTAATGGGGATATAATTGACGAGCAGTCAGCGGCAATTATGCTTGAAGAAACAAATTGCGACCTTATTATGATTGGCCGTGGTGCATTGGGCAGACCTTGGGTGTTCTCTCAAATCAATGCTTATTTAGAGCACGGCAGAGTAATCCCCGAACCACCTGTAAGCGAAAGAATGAGAGTTATGATTAAGCATATCGAAACCCTTTGTCAATATAAAGGTGATTATGTTGGAATGCGCGAAGCAAGAAAACACGCAGGGTGGTACACAAAAGGTCTTCACGGTGCTGCAAAATATCGTCAGGAATTAGGCACTATTGAAACTTTGGAACAATTACAAGAAATCGCATATAAAATCTGTGTTGAACATCAATAATTTTCAATTTGAAACAAATTATGGTTGTTGAAAATATTATATTTGTTTGATATAATGTTCTTGTTAAATATTTTTAATGAAAAAGGAGATTTCACAATGGGAAAAACAGAAATCAGACCATTTGGTTGGCGCGATAAACTGGGTTACGCTATGGGTGATATGGGTTGCGGATTTTCATTCCAGCTTGTTTCAACCTTTATGCAGCTTTTTTATTTGCAGTATATAGGAATTAAAGCGACAGACTATGCCGTTATTATTCTTATTTCAAAAATCTTTGACGCAGTTAATGACGTTGTTATCGGCAACCTTGTTGACACAAAGAGAATTGGCAAAAAGAGTAAATATATGCCTTGGATTATTGCGGGTGGCTTGATTCTTGTTATCTTTAATGTAATGCTTTTTGCACCAATCACATCATTCCCTTATGCAGCTAAATATGCTTGGTGTCTTATTGCATATTGCTTGTGGTCAATCGCTTATACAATGGTTAATGTGCCTTATGGTTCATTACATAGCGTTATTACAAGTGACCCACAAGAAAGAGTTTCTCTTTCAACATTCAGAAGCATAGGTGCTGCATTGCCGGCAATCGTAATTATGGTTATTCTTCCTCCAATTGTTTACAATAAGGTTAAAAACCCTGTAACAGGCATCGAAGAAGAATTTCTTAAAGGCGAAACACTTCTTCCTGTCGCTCTTGTAATGTCAATTGTTGCTTTTGCAACTCTTTGGGGCACAACAAAGCTTGTTAAAGAAAGAGTACAACGCGAAGAAAACGGAGAAAACAAAACTGGTCTTAACGCATTCTTCTCAGCATTCAAATCATTCTTTACAAACAGAGCTATGGTAGGTGCAACAATCGCATCAGTTGCATCAGTTGCACTTTTTAACTCAACAATGGCTCTTAACAATATGGTGTTCCAGTATTTCTTTGTTGATACTTCAAAAGTTGGTATCGCAATGATTGGCTCTTATGCACCAATGGTTGTGTTTATGGCTCTTTTAGGCAAACTTACATCTAAGTTCGGTAAGAAAAAAGTTATTGTAACTTGTATGCTTATCGGTGCAATTTCAGGTGTGATTTCTCTCTTTGTGCCATTAACACCAGATATGACAGGTATGCTTCTTTACATTGTTTGCCTTATGGGACTTAATGTTGGTAATGCTGTGTTCCAGATTTCTGTATGGGCTATTGTTGCTGACTGTATTGAAGTTAGTTACAGAAAGACCGGCAAGAGCGAAGAAGGCTCACTTTATGCTCTTTATTCATTCTTCCGCAAGCTTGCACAGGGTATCGGTCAGGCAGTAGTTTCATTGGGACTTGTTGCTATCGGCTTTGTTGAAGGCGAAAATGCAGTTCAGGCAGCAGATTTCGGGGTAAAGGTTAAATCACTTTACTTTATAGTTCTTGCAGCAGGCTCACTTATCGCATTCCTTGCAATGGCATTTATCTATAACATTGGTAAGAAAGAAGAAGACGAACTAGCAGTATCTATTGAAAAGCAGAATTAATAAAATATACCGTCAACGATTTACCGTTGATGGTTATTTTTTATAAAAAATTATCCACAAATCTGCAAAAATTCTACTCACAAAAAAAGTAATAATCCGTTAAAATAAAAGAGTAAAAGTTATACTTTCATAAAAAGAAAAGGAGCGTTATACTAATGAGACAAATTATCAGTTTAAATCGCAAATGGTCATTCCGTAAGGGTGTTAACGAAGTTCCAGCAGTTACACCTGAAGATTGGGATTTTGTCAATGTTCCACATTGCTGGAATGCTATTGACGGTCAAGATGGTGGCAACGACTATTTCCGTGGCACTTGTTGTTATGTTAAGGACCTTGACAGAGAAGAAATTCCAACAGCAGATAAATATTATCTTGAAATCAATGGCGCAAACTCATCTGCTACTGTTTTTATGAACGGTGAAAAACTTGCTTCTCACGACGGTGGTTATTCTACATGGAGAGTTGATATTACAGAAGCACTTAAAAAAGGTACAAGACTTGGAATTCTTGTTGACAACTCTGCAAACGAAACAGTTTATCCACAGATGGCTGACTTTACATTCTATGGCGGTCTTTACAGAAATGTAAACCTTATTGCAGTCAGTGAAAGCCACTTTGAACTTGACTATTATGGCGGTCGTGGTATTGCAATTACACCAAAAGTTGTAGGTACTGATGCACAAGTTACGTTCGAATCTTTCGTTACAAACAAAAAACCAAGTCAGATGATTAACTATATCATTAAAGACAAATTGGGTGATGTTGTAACAACTCTCAAAACTGACGAAGCAGTTGAGACAATCGAAATTAAGAATGCTGTTCTCTGGAATGGTAGAAAAAATCCATATCTTTACACAGCAGAAATCGAACTTCTTGACGGTAACAAGGTAATCGATAAAGTTTCAACTCGTTTTGGTTGCCGCACATTCGAAATCGACCCTGAAAGAGGATTCATTCTCAACGGCGAAGAATATCCACTTCGCGGTGTTTCTCGCCATCAGGACAGATGGGGATTCGGTAATGCACTTTTACCTGAACACCATAAAGAAGATATGGAATATATCTATGAAATGGGTGCAAACACAATCCGTCTTGCACACTATCAGCACGACCAGTATTTCTATGACCTTTGCGACGAATACGGTATGGTAATCTGGGCAGAAATTCCATATATTTCAAAGCATATGCCAACAGGTCGTGAAAACACAATTTCACAGATGAAAGAACTTATTGTTCAGAACTATAACCATCCATCAATAGTTGTATGGGGACTTTCAAACGAAATTTCAATGAACGGTTCTGATGATGACCTTATTGAAAACCATAAAATCCTTAATGACCTTTGTCACGAAATGGATAAAACAAGACTTACAACTATTGCAGTTGTTTCAATGTGCAGTCTTGATGACCCATATATTCAAATCCCTGATGTTGTGTCACATAACCACTATTTCGGTTGGTATGGTGGCGACACAAGTATGAACGGACCTTGGTTTGATAACTTCCATGCAAAATTCCCACAGATTCCTGTTGGTATGAGTGAATATGGTTGTGAAGCACTTAACTGGCATACATCAAATCCACAGCAAGGGGACTACACAGAAGAATATCAGGCATATTATCACGAAGAATTGATTAAACAACTCTTCTCAAGAAAATACATCTGGGCAACTCATGTTTGGAATATGTTTGACTTCGGTGCAGATGCTCGTGCAGAGGGTGGCGAAAACGGACAAAACCATAAAGGTCTTATGACTTTTGACCGTAAATACAAGAAAGATGCTTTCTATGCTTATAAAGCATGGCTTTCAGATGACCCATTTGTTCACATCTGTGGCAAACGATATGTTGATAGAGTAGAAGACCTTACAAAAGTAACTATTTATTCAAATCTTCCAGAAGTTGAACTTATTGCAAACGGCAAGAGTCTTGGTAAACAGGCAAGTGATAATCACTTCTTCTATTTTGATGTTCCAAATACTGCAAGCATTACACATCTTCAAGCAGTAGCAGGTGAATACGGCGACCAGAGTTTAATCCGTAAAGTTGACACATTCAACGAGGATTACAGACTCAAAGAAAAGGGCGCAATTCTTAACTGGTTTGATGTTACTGAAGTTGATGGTTACCTTTCTCTTAACTCAAAGATGAGTGAACTTCTTATGGTAAAAGAAGGACAAATGCTCTTCGGTCAGATTATGGGACCAATCGCAGAAGCTGCAAAGCAGAGTGCTGGTGAAGGTGGTTTCGAAATGAACGAAGGCATGATGCAGATGATGGGCGGATTCACTGTTCTTCGCCTTATCGGTATGCTTGGTATGACAGGTCTTAAGATGAATAAAGAAGAACTTTTAGACTTGAATGCTAAACTAAATAAGATAAAAAAAGCATAATTCAATTTAAAAATAAGTTTATATAGCATAAAATACCACGTGTCTTTTGGCTCGTGGTATTTTTACAATTTGTTTAAAAACAGGTAATCATTTCCAAATATTTGTGTTATAATATAATTGCAATAAAGATTTAAGGAAGATTAAAATGAATTTTTCACAGCGTTTGCGGATGGTAATGCAACAGTTTGCAACTAAATTACAACAATTTATGGTTGGACGCTATGGCTCTGACCAATTTACTCTGTTTTTGTCAATAACAGGTATTATATTCTCGTTTTTAGGTAACTTTAGACATTTAAGACTGTTTTATTTCATTGGAACAATTATGATTTTTTATGGCCTTTTTCGTTCGCTTTCAAAAAACTATGAAGCAAGACGAAAAGAACTTAATTGGTATCTCATATGGTCGGAAAAACCAAAAGCGTATGTTAAACTTGTTATGAATCAAATTCGCGACAGAAAAACTCACAGATATTTTAGATGTAAGAGTTGTAAAACAGTTATGAGAGTGCCAAAAGGCAGGGGAAAGATTGAAATCACTTGCCCTAAATGTAGAATGAAGGTTGTCAAAAAGACATAATTTGATTATTTTTCCACAATACTTCATCGCCTTCAACTCGCGGTATACCTGATACAGCTTCGTTTCGGCGAGATTGTCTTGCGAAAAAATAATTCAAATTAAATAGTTATTCAAAATGTTACGATAAACTTTTAAAAACAGTCCATTTTTGTGGACTGTTTTTCTTTTGCCTTTGTTGAAATTTGTCTTTTGGGGTGATATGATACTTTCGTACAGAACAAATGTTCGGTATAGAAAGGAGGCAGAAATGACATTGGAACAATTAGGTGAACAATATCTTAAACAGGCTGACGAGCTCCACTCACTTGTCACAAAGTATTCTGCCCAACTTGAATTTTTGGACGGAATAAGACTTTATGAAATGAATTCGAAGATATTGACTCTTCGTGAAATGGAGAGAGATACAAGAATAATCGGTACACAATTAACAGAATATTATTCTCAACAAACACCGCGAAAAGTGTATCATTCACACAGAATTAATTGACTTTTATTTTTATAATTGTATAATAATTAAAGAGGTGTGAATATGAAAAGAGTTTTTAGTTTTCTGTTAATAATTGCAATTCTTTGCACACTAACTGTGCCTTGTTTTGCAGCAAATCCAAGTGTTTCAGTCAAAGCCCCAAACGCAGTAGCAGGTGAAACTATTACTGTAACGGTTAACCTTTCAGCTAACTCAGGTTTAGCAGGGTTACAGTTTATAGTTAATTTCAATAGTTCAGATTTTCAACTTGTTTCGGGTTCTGCAAAAGAAAGTTCTCTTTTTACAGCTATTGTTACAGAGAAATCTAAAAGTGTTGAATATACTGGCGTAGCAGTTAATCCGGTCAATTTAAGCGGTACTGTTTTAACTTTCAAATTAAAAGTTCTCAAAACAGGTGGTAATATTTCAGTTAATATTATTGAGGCACTTAATGGTGACAATAAAAACGTAAGTGTCGGAACAACGGGTGCAACCGTTAAATGTTCACACGCAAACGCAAAATGGGTTGTAACCAAAAACGCTACTTGTACAGAAAAGGGTAGTGAAATCAGAGAGTGCACTTGTGGTGATAAGTCAACTCGTGAAATTTCACTTACAAAACATAATTTTGGTGATTGGGTTATAACAAAAGAAGCGACTGAAACTGAAAAAGGTGCAAAAGAGAGAATTTGTAAAGTTTGCTCTAAAAAAGAAACTGTTGGTATTAACAAGATTGCACCAACTCAACCAGTAACAGATATTGAAACTGAAACTCAGACGCAAGCACCAACTGAAACTCAATCGCAAACCGAAACTACAACAATTCCACAAAATCAGGATACAAACAAAACAGACGCAAAGCCTATTGTTGTTGGCGCAGTATTCTTTGTTGTGGGTATTGCAGTGGGAATAGGCGCAACTTTGTTTATTATCAAACGCAAGGCAAAGGAAGAAGAATGAAAAAACTATTTGAAAAATACCGTGAATTGATTATATATGTGATAGTTGGTGGACTCACAACTCTTGTCAATTATGTGATTCATTTCGGGTTAAGAGCGTTTAATGTTAATTATTATGTAGCACTGACTTTGGCTTGGTTTGGCGCAGTAGTGTTTGCTTATGTGGCTAACAGAATTTTTGTTTTTGAAAGCAAGAGCAAAGGCAAAGAGCAGTTCAAAGAAATTACACTCTTTTTTGGAGCACGAGTTTTTTCTTATGGGCTCGAAATGCTCATTTCGTTTATTTTTATCGACTGCGCAAAAGCCGACCGTTTTGTTTGGCAACCTGAATTTACTGAAACAGTAATCCCTGTGGGCGAATTGATAGTGAAAACGGTTTCGCAAATAATAATTCTTGTTTCAAATTTTATTTTCAGCAAATTTGTAATATTCAAAAAAGATGAATAAAATTAAAATATTCACTGTATAATGTATAAAAATACATAAAAGCAGTGAATATTTTTATTTTTTGTGAATAAACCCTTGACTTTTATGAATATTGATGTATAATCACCTCATAAAAATTCAAATCAACTTAAAAGGAGTAGATTTAATTATGAAAAAGACAACAAAAATTCTTGCAGTAGTTCTTGCTCTTGTTCTTGTTGTAGGTTGCTTCGCAGCTTGTGGCGGTAAAGAAGAGACAGACGGCATTAAAATCGGCGTTCAGACAAACACAACAGGTGATATTTATTCATCAGGTGACTTCGGCGAAGATGCAGTTATTCGTTATGACAATGGTGCATTAGCAGTTGAAGCTCTTAAAAATGCAAAAGTTGACTGCGTTATTATCGATAACGAACCAGCTAAAGCTTATGTAGCAGCTAACACAGGTCTTAAAATTCTTGAAACAGAATATGCAGTTGAAGACTATGCTATCTGCTTCCAGAAAGGTAACACAGACCTTAAAACAGCAGTTGATAATGCTCTCAAAGACCTTATCGCTGATGGTTCGGTTAAGAAAATCGTTGATAAATACATAAACGGCACAGGCGATGCACTTGTTGGTGTTCCTGTAACAGCAGTTGATACAGATAAACCAAATCTTGTTATGGCAACAAATGCTGAATTCCCACCATATGAATATATTGATGGTGATATGTATTATGGTATCGACGTTGAAGTTGCAAAGATTATCGCTGACAAGCTTGGTTATGACCTTGTTATCGAAAATGTTGCATTTGACTCAATCATTCCTGGTGTTCAGTCAGGTAAATATGATATGGGTATGGCTGGTATGACAGTTACTGACGAAAGACTTGAGAGCGTTGATTTCTCATCATCATACGCAACAGGTGTTCAGGTTGTTATCGTTAAAGAAGGTGGCAAAATCGCTACATTCGAAGACCTTGACCCATACTTCCTTCCAGCAGAATAATAAATAGTTTTTATTAAATTTCGTTCAGGGCGGATAATACCGCCCTGAATTTTTGAGTTTATGAAAGGAGAATCTTATGCTTGACCATATTATTGGTGCGTTAATGGCTTTCTTTGAGAGATTTAAAGAAGTTATGATTGATGGCGACCGTTATAAGTTTCTTATAGATGGTCTAAAAAACACGTTCACCATCACATTTGGCGCTTTGGCAATTGGTATTATTCTTGGTATTCTTGTTGCGGCAATTCGTACATCTTTTGACAAAAACAGAGAAGCAATGAAACTTCGTGGCGGTGCAGGATATTATGTTCTTGCAGTGCTTAACGGAATTTGTAAATTCTATCTTACAGTTACACGTGGCACACCTGTTGTTGTTCAGTTGATGATTTCATATTTCGTTATCTTTGCTCTTGCTGATGACGGAATTCCAGTTGCAATTTTTGCATTCGGTATAAATTCAGGTGCTTATGTTGCTGAAATTTTCCGCGCAGGTATTATGTCTATTGACCACGGTCAATTTGAAGCAGGACGAAGCCTTGGCTTTAACTATTTCCAGACAATGAAATTCATTGTTATTCCACAGATGTTCAAAGCGGTGCTTCCAACTCTTTGTAATGAGTTCATTGCACTCTTAAAAGAAACATCAGTAGCAGGTTATGTTGGTGTTACCGACCTTACAAAAGCAGGCAACACAATCGCCGGAAGAACTTTTGAATATTTCATTCCGCTTCTCTCAGTAGCAGTAATTTATCTTGTTCTCGTTATGATTTTATCATGGCTTGTTGGCATTCTCGAAAGGAGGTTGCGTAAGAGTGACAGATAATGTACTTATTAAAGTAGAAAACCTTAAAAAGCATTATACAGGCGGTGTGGTTAAAGCACTTGACGGCATCAACTGTGAAATCAAAAAAGGTGAAGTTGTTGTTATTGTTGGCCCTTCAGGTTCAGGTAAATCAACATTTCTTCGTTCACTCAACCTTCTTGAAATCCCTACATCTGGTAAAATTTTCTTTGATGGAACTGACATTACAGACAAAAAGACAAATATCAATCATCACCGTCAAAGAATGGGAATGGTGTTCCAACACTTTAACCTTTTCCCCAATATGAATGTGCTTAAAAATATGACAAAAGCACCAATGACACTTTTGGGCAAGAGCAAAGAAGAAGCAGAGAGCAAAGCTCTTGAACTTTTAGACCGTGTTGGTCTTAAAGACAGAGCAGATGCATATCCTAGCCAGCTTTCAGGTGGTCAGAAACAGCGTGTTGCCATTGTGCGTGCACTCTGTATGGAGCCTGAAGTAATGCTCTTCGATGAGCCTACATCAGCTCTTGACCCTGAAATGGTTGGCGAAGTTCTTGATGTTATGAAAAATCTTGCTCGTGAGGGTATGACAATGGTTGTTGTTACTCACGAAATGGGATTTGCAAAAGAAGTTGCAACTCGTGTAATCTTTATGGATGAGGGTAAGATTATTGAAGAAAATAATCCAAATGATTTCTTCGAAAATCCACAAAACCCAAGACTTAAAGATTTCTTATCAAAAGTTTTATAGAATAAACAAATGTCACCTTGGTAAAATATTACCGAGGTGATTTTTTATGAATAAAATGAATGAAGAAGTAAAGGCATATTTTGACACTTTGCCAATTTCCGTTCAAAGTGCAATTATTGAATCAGGCGCAACATTCAAAACTGTTGAGCAACTCAAAATTGTGGCAAGAGCATATTTAGAAAGAGAATAAAATAAATGGTGGGTATATCCCACCGTTTTTCTTGTTGACAAAACACTAAAAAAATAGGATAATATTTTCTAGTATTTTGAAAAGGTGATATGTATGGAAAATACAGCAGAAAAAAAGAAAATAGTTTTAAGTGCTATTCAACCAACAGGCACACCAACTCTGGGCAATTATCTTGGTGCACTTAAAAACTGGAAGAATATGAAAGACGATTATAATTGTCTTTATGCAGTTGCAGATTTGCACTCTCTCACAGTTCGTCCTGAACCTGCAACGCTTCGCAAAAATACAATGGAACTTTATGCAATTCTTTTAGCATTAGGTCTTGACCCAGAAGAAAGCATTGTGTTTATTCAAAGCCATGTGCCACAACACGCACAGCTTGCTTGGCTTTTAAATTGTTGCACACAGTTTGGCGAAGCTGCAAGAATGACACAGTTTAAGGATAAGAGCGAAAAACACCCTGAAAATGTTAATGTAGGTTTGTTTACATATCCAATTCTTATGGCTGCAGATATTCTTCTTTATCAAGCAGATTATGTGCCAATCGGTGCAGACCAGAAACAACACCTTGAAATTGCTCGTGATATTGCAGAACGTTTCAATACAGTTTATGGCAATACATTTACATTGCCAGAACCATTTATCGGCAAAATTGGAGCTCGTGTTATGTCACTTCAAGACCCAACTTCAAAAATGAGCAAGTCTGATACAAATCCAAAAGGATATATCTCAATGCTTGATGATGATAATGTAATTGTGAAGAAGATTAAGAGCGCAGTTACAGACAGCGAAGCAAAGGTAAGATATGCTGATGGTAAAGATGGTATCAACAACCTTATGGGTATTTATTCTTGCTGTACAGGACTTTCTTATGAACAAATTGAAAAAGATTTTGACGGCAAAGGTTATGGTGATTTTAAGAGTGCAGTTGCAGAAGCAGTTGTTGAAGAACTTCGTCCATTCAAGTCAGAATTCAATAGACTCATAAATGACAAAGCATATCTTAACGAGTGCGCAAAAAATGGTGCAGAAAAAGCATCTCGCTTTGCACAAAGAACACTCAACAAGGCTATGAAAAAATCAGGACTTTATCAACTTTAAACAAAGTTGTTTGGTGGGAGCTTGCTCCCACCTTTTTTTATTCAACAAATTTGAATTTGTCGAACTCTTTTAATTTTTATATCTCGTTAAAATTGACCAACAAACTATGTAGGGGTCATTCACGAATGACCCGTTCCCAAAGTGTGCGATAAAACTTGACGGGCGATTCGTGAATCGCCCCTACAAAACCGCCCTAATTACATCTATAATTGCGTCGTAGACTCAACACTCTGCACTCTGCACTTTGCACTCTGCGTTCATCCCCACAAACCCTAATTTGTAGAACTCTTTTTATTTACATATTTTTTTCAAATTTTATGTTGACATTAACACTTTACTGTGCTAAAATACTTTACAATCAGTAATTAGAGGTAATATTTATGAGAACTCTTAATTTCGCAGCTGAATACTTTTACTTTAGCTTTTTCTTTAACAAGAAAAGGTTATGTTTCACTGCGGAAAAATAAAGATTGCTGAAGTTATAGTAATTTTATCCCACAGTGAAACGCTGTGGGATTTTTTTATTGCAAAACAAACCAAAAAGGAGTAAGAAAATGGTAGTAATTCTTAAAAATGAGGTTGACCCTAAAAAAGTTGAAAATTTAACAAAATGGTTGCATGAACAAAATCTTGTGGTCAATGAAGTTGTCGGTCATTATCAGACAATTCTCGGCCTTATCGGTGATACAAGCCGTGTTGATATTGACTTGATTCACAGCCTTGACATTGTTGAAGATGTAAGACGTATTTCAGAGCCTTATAAATGTGCAAACAGAAAGTTCCATCCTGACGACACAGTTGTTGATGTTGAAGGCTATAAAATAGGTGGTGGCAACTTCCAGTTTTTCGCAGGCCCATGCTCAATTGAATCAAGAGAGCAGATTTTAAGCATCGCAAAAGACGTTAAAAATGCAGGTGCAAACTTCCTTCGTGGCGGTGCATTCAAACCAAGAACATCACCTTATGCTTTCCAAGGTATGCGTGGTGAAGGACTTGAATTGATGCTTGAGGCAAAAAAAGAAACAGGAATGCCAATCGTAACCGAAATTATGGACGCATCTCATATTCCGCTTTTCGAGGATGTTGATATTATTCAGGTCGGCGCTCGTAATATGCAGAACTTTGAACTTTTAAAAGAACTTGGACATCTTAAAAAGCCTGTTTTCTTAAAACGTGGTCTTTCAAGCACATTCCAGGAACTTTTAATGAGTGCTGAATATATTATGGCTGGTGGCAATGAGAATGTTATTCTTTGTGAGCGTGGTATTCGTACATTTGAAACTGCAACAAGAAATACGCTTGATTTATCAGCAGTACCAATGCTCAAAGAAAAATCTCACTTGCCTGTTGTTATTGACCCATCTCACGCATCTGGTATTGCTCGTTTTGTAAAACCAATGTCACTTGCAGCAGCCGCTTGCGGTGCAGATGGACTTATGATTGAAGTGCACAACGACCCATCAAAAGCACTTTGTGATGGTCCACAAGCACTTACACCTCCACAGTTTACAGATGTTGTAACTGCGGTAAATAAAGTATTGGAAGCAGTGAAATAAAATGAAAATCGGAATAATCGGATTAGGCCTTATGGGTGGTTCTCTTGCTAAAGCCATCAGCTTTGGTACAGAGCATACTGTATGGGGAACTAACAGAAGTCCCGAAGCAGTACAAAAAGCACTTTTTGTTGGTGCAATAGAAAGAGAGCTGACAAAAGACGATTTGTCGGTTTGCGATTTGATTATCGTTTCTCTTTATCCTGAAGCGACTGTTAACTATATTAAAGAAAACGCAACTCTTTTCAAAAAGGGTGCAATCGTAATGGATATAAGCGGTGTAAAGCGATATGTCTGTGATGCACTTTATGAAGTTGCAAAAGAAAACGGTTTTGTATTTATTGGTGCGCACCCGATGGCAGGCTTGCATTTGTCAGGATTTGAACACTCAACTGCCAAAATCTTCAACAATTCTTCAATGATTCTTACTCCTTATGAAGATACGGCGTGGGGGCATATAAATACAATAAAAGAACTTTTTTTGAGTATCGGCTTTACAAATATTCAGATGTCAACACCTGATGAGCACGACAAAATAATTGCTTTCACTTCACAACTTGCTCATGTTGTGTCAAATGCTTATGTGAAAAGTCCAAATGCTCTTATTCATAAAGGCTTTTCTGCGGGAAGTTATAAAGATTTGACAAGAGTTGCATATCTTAATGAAAATATGTGGTCCGAATTATTTTTAGAAAACAGAGATAATCTTATAAATGAAATTGACTCTATAGTGAATAATTTGGTACAATATAAAGAAGCAATAGAAAATAATGACCGCGAAAGATTATCAGAACTTTTGCGTGATGGTAAACTTTTAAAAGAACAGATTGATGGGTGACAAATATGGAGAAAGTTCGAGTAACTGCATCAAAAGAATATAATGTGCATATCGGTTCAGAGTTTTTAGATTCTGTTGGTGAAATGATTGCAGAAATCAAAAGACCTTGCAGAGCAGTAATTGTGTCCGACGATAACGTGTATTCACTCTATGGCGAAAAAGTAAAATCAAGTCTTGAAAAAAGTGAATTTACTGTTTTTGAATATATAGTGCCACACGGTGAAAATTCAAAAAGTGTTGAGAATTTTATAAAAATTCAGGAGTTTTGTGCAGAGAACAATATAACAAGAACAGACCTTTTTGTAGCACTCGGCGGTGGAGTGGTTGGCGACCTTACAGGCTTTGTTGCAAGTACATATCTTCGTGGTGTTGATTTTGTACAGATTCCAACAACAGTGCTTGCTATGGTTGATTCTTCCGTTGGTGGCAAAACTGCAATTAATTTGAATGCGGGCAAAAATCTCTGCGGTGCGTTTCATCAACCTATCGCAGTTTTTGCAGATTGTGAAACTTTGAGTACATTACCCGATGAAACCTTTAATGAAGGTTGCGCAGAGATTATAAAATACGGAATGATTTTAGATGCAGATTTCTTAACATTCTTAAAGGGAAATAACATAAGAGAAAATATTGAATATGTAATCAAGCGTTGTGTTGAGATAAAGCGTGATGTTGTTGACCGTGATGAATTTGAAAAAGGCGAGAGAAAACTTCTGAATTTCGGTCACACAATCGGTCACGCAATTGAAAAATGTAGCAATCTTACAATTTCTCACGGCAATGCAGTTGCTATTGGAATGGTAATCGCAACAAAAGGTGCTTTTGAATTAGGTCTTTCTTATGATGACTATTCAGATGTACTTGTGCCGTTGCTTCAAAAAAATAATCTTCCTACAACTTGTGATTTTTCAGCAGATGAGCTTTATAAAGTAACATTGACAGATAAAAAGAGAAGTCGAGATGTTATTTCACTCATCGTTCCCGAAGAATATGGACTTTGCAAAATTCACAAGATAAATATTGAACAACTTAAAGATTTTATTGAATCAGGATTGAATTAAAATGGAAATGAGATGCACTCCTGCAATATTGTCAGGAAAAATTAAGGCAATTTCATCAAAATCACACGCTCACAGAGTGCTTATATGTTCAGCACTTGCAAGTGAGCCAACAAAAATAATCTGTAATGTCTTGTCAAAAGATATTACGGCTACTGTGGAATGCCTTAAAATGCTTGGTGCAGAGATAAAAATAGAAGAAAATACACTTTTTGTAAATCCACAGAAATTTAGTGAAAAAGCAGAAATAGATTGTGGTGAAAGTGGCTCAACATTGAGATTTTTGCTGCCTGTTGTTTCTGCGTTGGGAATTGATACAACAATAAATGCACACGGCAGATTACCCGAAAGACCATTATCCCCGTTAAAAGAAGAATTAGAGAAAAAAGGTGTAGTCTTTAAAGCGGATAATAAGTATCCATTACATATAACAGGCAATTTGCAAAGTGGTGAATATGAATTAGCCGGGAATGTGAGTTCTCAGTTTGTTAGTGGATTGCTTTTTGCGTTGCCTTTGTTGGATGGTGATAGCAAGATTAAACTTATTCCACCCGTTGAATCAAAATCATATATAGATATGACTGTTGCAACTCTTCGTGATTTTGGAATTCTTATTGAAGAAACAGAAAATACATATATAATTAAAGGTAATCAAAAATATATTTCACCAAAAGAAATAACCATTGAAGGCGATTGGTCCAATTCTGCTTTCTTTCTTTGTGCAGGGGCATTGTCAAAAGATGGTGTGACAGTTTCAGGACTCAATATTAATTCAACACAGGGCGATAAGAAAATTCTTGACATTCTCAAAAGAATGGGTGCAAGTGTTGAAGTCAATGATGATGAAATAACAGTTAAAAAGAATAAATTAATGGGCACAATGGTCAATGGTGGGGATATTCCCGATTTAGTGCCGATTGTGTCAGTAATGGGTGCAATGTGTGATAAAGGAGTTACTCACATCGTCAATGCAAGTCGTTTGAGACTTAAAGAAAGTGACCGAATTGCAACAACCGAAGCATTGCTTACAAAAGCTGGCGCAGCAGTCAGCGAAACAGACTACGGACTTGTCATCTGGGGTGAAAATGATTTAATCGGTGGAAGAGTCGAAGGCGCTAATGACCACAGAATTGTAATGTCAGCGGCAATACTCAGTTGCCTTTGTGCATTGCCTGTGGATATTGTGGATGCAGAAGCAGTTAATAAATCATATCCGCATTTCTTTGAAGATTTTAACAGTTTAGGGGGAAAAGCAAATGTCATCAATGATGGGAAATAAAATCAAAATATCTGTTTTTGGGCAATCACATTCAAAAGCAATCGGCGTTGTGATTGACGGACTTCCTGCAGGTAAAAAAATAGATATGGAAAAAGTTATGGCATTTATGGAGCGTCGTGCACCGGGTAGAAATGCTTATTCAACTAAACGCTTTGAAGCAGATAAACCTGAAATTTTGTCAGGGCTTGTGAATGATATAACCTGTGGTGCGCCACTCTGTATGGTTATTTATAATGAAAATCAGAAATCAGCAGATTACAACAATATAATGGATACCCCAAGACCATCACACGCTGACTATTCAGCATATATAAAGCATAACGGATTTAATGACGTGTCGGGTGGTGGGCATTTTTCAGGTCGTCTTACAGCACCACTTTGTTTTGCAGGTGCAGTTTGTATGCAGATTTTAGAAGATATGGGTGTTAGTGTTCAGGCTCATATTCTGTCAATTAAAAATATAAAGGATGATAAATTCAATCCAATAAATGTTGAAAACTATAATATAGATAAAAAAGAATTCCCAGTTATCAACGATAACCAAGGTGAACAGATGAAAGCCGAAATCGAAAAAGCAAAACTTATGGGCGACTCTGTTGGTGGTGTTATCGAGTGTGCAATAATGGGTGTCAAAGCAGGGTTTGGTGAGCCAATGTTTGACGGCATTGAAAATATGCTTGCTAAAAATATTTTTGGAATTCCTGCAGTTAAGGGTGTTGAATTCGGTAACGGATTTGAAGTAACAACTCTTTATGGTAGTGAGAATAATGACGAGTTTTGCATTGAGAATGGCGAAATCAAAACAAAAACCAATAATGCAGGTGGAATAAATGGTGGAATAACCAATGGTATGCCAATCCTTTTCAATGTGGCTATCAAACCAACTCCATCAATCTCTAAAATGCAAAATAGCGTAAGTTTAAAAGACAAAACAGAAAAAGAATTAGAAATTGTCGGCAGACATGACCCTTGCATTGTGCAAAGAGCAGTACCGGTTATAGAAGCGGTGACAGCTTTAACTATTTTAGACATTGTTTTATAAGGTGATTTATAATGAAAGACCTTTCACAAATCAGAGAAAAAATAAATGAAATAGATAGTAAAATAATAGAACTTTGGAAAGACAGAATGGAAACTTGTCTTTCGGTTGCACAATATAAGAAAGAAAACAATCTTCCTGTGCTTGATGCTCAAAGAGAGCGCGAATTGCTGGAACGAGTTGGTAATATGGCAGGGGAAGACTTAGAGATTTATTCTCGTGTGCTTTATGATACCATTATGACAGTTTCTCGTTCATATCAGCACCGTTATATTAACAATGACAGCGCGTTGACTGAAAAAATCAAGTCAGCAGTAGAAAAAACGCCAAAGTTGTTTCCGCAAAAAGCAATGGTTGCTTGTCAAGGTGTTGAAGGAGCATATTCAGGGCTTGCTTGTGAAAAACTTTTTAAATATCCAACAGTTTCATATTTTAAAACTTGGTATGATGTTGTAAATGCAGTTGAAAAAGGACTTTGTAAATATGGTGTTTTGCCAATTGAAAACAGTACAGCAGGTAGTGTAAATGCTGTTTATGATTTGATGGCAGAGCATAATTTCTATGTTGTGAAAAGCTTCCGTCTTAAAATTAATCATTGTCTTTTAGGTAATAAAGGTGCAACTCTTGGCAACATAAAAGAGATTTTTTCTCACGAACAAGCCATAAATCAATGCAGTGAATTTCTGCGTCAGCATAGCGATATTAAGGTTACTATTTGTGAAAATACAGCAGTGGCTGCAAAAATGGTTATGGAAAGTGGTCGCACAGATGTTGCTGCGATTTCATCAGAGAATTGTCGTGATTTATATGGAATGACACTTATTTCTGACGATGTACAGAACAAAGATAATAACTATACTCGTTTTATCTGTATTTCAAAGGATTTAGAAATCTATCCCGGTGCTGATAAAACAAGTTTTGTGCTTACTCTTCCGCATCATCCGGGTTCACTTTATCATACTCTTGCCCGCTTCTATGCACTGGGCATCAATGTGAATAAAATTGAGAGCCGTCCTATGCAGAATAAGGATTTTGAATTTATGTTCTATTTTGATATGTCGGTTTCAGTTTATGATAATGCTTTTTATGAAATACTTGAACAGTTAAAGGATGAATGTGAATACTTCCATTATTTAGGTAGCTATCAGGAGATGGTGTAATAATGTACGGACTTTTAGGCGAGCACTTACCACACAGTTTTTCACCGCAAATTCATAAGGCATTGGGTAACGATAATTATACTCTTTTTGAAATTGCACCTGAAAACCTTGAAAAGTTTATGTGCGAAAAAAAAATTAAGGGTATCAACGTAACAATTCCATATAAAAAAGCAGTTATACCATATCTAGATGAGATTTCACCTGAAGCAGAGAAAATCGGCGCAGTGAATACTATTGTTGTTCGTGACGGTAAACTTTGTGGATACAATACTGATTATTTTGGCTTTGAATATATGCTCAAAAAGTCAAAAGTCAATGTTAAAGATAAAAAAGCGTTGGTTTTAGGTTCGGGTGGGGCATCTGCAACAGTACAGGCTGTGCTTCGCGATATGGGTGCAAGTGAAGTTGTAGTCTTGTCCCGCAATGGTGACGATAATTATGTTAATATGTATATAAAGCATACTGATGCAAAGATTATTGTGAATACTACCCCCGTGGGAATGTATCCCGATAATCTTAATACACTTGTTGACCTTGACCGTTTCAAAAATCTTTCAGGTGTGCTTGATGTGGTTTATAATCCGCTTAAAACAAGATTGATTTTAGATGCTGAGCAGAGAAAAATTCCGTCTTCAGCGGGACTTTCAATGCTTGTTGCTCAGGCTAAGAAAGCACATGAAATCTTTTTTGATAAAACAATAGAGAATGGTGTTTGCGAACAGATTGAACACTCACTTACATTACAAATGTGCAATATCGTTCTTATTGGTATGGCTGGTTGTGGTAAATCAACAATAGGCAAACGACTTAGCGAGTTGCTTAAAAAAGAACTTGTTGATACTGATGAAATGATTGTGAATACAGAAAATAAGCCAATCCCTGAAATCTTTGCTGAAAAGGGTGAAGATTATTTTCGTTGGTGCGAAAATGTTGCAGTTAATATTGCAGGTAAAGAAAAAAGCCAGATAATCGCAACGGGTGGGGGAGTAATAACCCGACCTGAAAATTATAACTCGTTAAAACAAAACGGAATAATAGTTTTTATAAATCGTGATGCGGAGTTGTTGGCAACCAACGGCAGACCACTTTCACAAAAGTATGGGGCAAAAGAGCTGTATGAAAAAAGATTGCCCCTTTACCGTCAGTTTGTAGATATCGAAATTGATGGTAACGGCACAATAGAAGAAGTATCCAACAGAATTGTAAAGGAGATTTTGCTCTATGAAAATTCTTGTAATTAACGGCCCCAATATAAATATGTTAGGTATTCGTGAGCCTGGAATTTACGGCAATCAAAACTATGAAACCTTGCTTTGCGATATTGAAAACTGGGCTAATGAGCTCGATTGCGAAGTTGAATGCTTTCAGTCTAATCACGAAGGCGATATAGTTGATAAAATCCAACAAGCATATAATGTCTTTGACGGTATTGTTATTAATCCTGCTGCATATACCCATACAAGTATTGCAATTTTAGATGCTCTCAAATCTGTGGGAATCCCAGCAGTTGAAGTTCATATTTCAGACGTAACCAAACGCGAAGATTTTCGCCAAATCTCATACGCAGGTATGGCTTGCGAACACCACATAATCGGCAAAGGACTTGAAGGCTATAAACTAGCAATGGAATATCTTTGTGAGAAATATAAATAAAACCAACCCCACTCTCAATCGAGAATGGGGTTTTATTATATCACTTTGCGTTTTGCGTTCTGCACTCTGCACTATTTACAAAACACATGTCTGCCAATCGTAGTTATAACTGGTCTTGTCCTAATCCAACGGTTACTTGTTTTTGCAGGATTATAATAGTATATAGCGCCACCTGTCGGGTCCCAACCATTGATTGCATCACGGGCTGCTTTTTTTGCTGTGTCATTTGGCGCAACATTCCAGTTGCTGTCGCGCACTGCCGAAAATGCGCCTGACTGATAAACAACACCTGCAATGGTGTCGGGGAATGATGAATGTCGAACTCGGTTTAATACTACTGCACCAACGGCAACTTGTCCCGTGTAACTCTCACCGCGAGCTTCTGCACCGATAATTCTTGCGAGAAGATACACGTCGCTTGAACTGTATCCACCTGCTGATGAGCTGCCACCCGAGCCAAGTCCTAAATATAATAATGTTTTAGGACCTGCGATTCCGTCAGCGGTAATTCCGCAATTCTTCTGGAATTGTCTTACGGCTTTTTGTGTTGCCGTGCCATAGACGCCGTCAACCGAACCGGAATACAACCCTAGTTGTCGAAGCTTTTGTTGAATCTGTCGCACTTCTTGTCCGCGTGAGCCAAGTTGCGAAAGAGTCTCTCTGGTTTCAGCATAAGTGTATGCAATAGCGGTTATAACAATCACATTAACTAATATGATTGCAACAATCTGCCAGAGTAGATGCACTCTTGAACGAGTCTTAATATTGGTATTCATTTAAATCTCTCCAAAATGTTTTGTCTTTACTATGTTTACCATCTGGAAAGTTTTTATTCTTAATACATATAATTTGTAGTTTTTGTAGGCATATATACTATATATATTAGTGTTCAAAATTTGTCGAAAAAATTTTAAAAAAATTTGAAAAAAGTTGTTGACAAGTCGATTTCATTGTGGTATTATATGCAAGCTGTCTGCGAGAGACAAACGCTCGATAGTGAAAAAACTGAAAAAAGTTTTAAAAAACTGTTGACAACCTTGCGGAGTTTTGGTACAATAAAACTCCACCCGCGAAATCGGGCTGGACAGACTGAACCTTGAAAATTAAACAACGACGAGATAAGTAAAAGGAACCCTGTAGATT
>CALEJD010000042.1 GCA_937898195.1 uncultured Clostridia bacterium
CCATTTATGGCAAAGAGCGACCTTTATAAAGTTTCAGGTCACTGGGACCACTATCTTGATGGTATGTTCGTTCTTGGCGACCCCGCTAAAGAGAAAGAAGGCGAAGAAGTATTTGCACTTCGTCCTATGACTTGCCCATTCCAGTATCAAGCATATCTTAACAGACCACGTTCATACAGAGATTTACCATTAAGATATAACGAAACATCAACTCTTTTCCGTAATGAAGCGTCGGGCGAAATGCACGGTCTTATTCGTGTTCGCCAGTTCACAATTTCAGAAGGTCACTTAATGTGTACTCCTGAACAGCTTGAAGAAGAATTCAAAGGTTGTCTTGAACTTGCCAACTATATGCTTCAGACTCTCGGTCTTTATGAAGATGTTTCATTCCGTTTCTCACAATGGGACCCAAATAATAAAGAAAAATACATTGGCACTCCTGAACAATGGGACGAAGCACAGGGCATTATGGGTAAAATTCTTGACCACCTTGGAATCAAATACTCAATCGGTATTGATGAAGCTGCTTTCTATGGTCCTAAACTTGACATTCAGATTAAGAACGTGTTCGGTAAAGAAGATACTCTTATTACAATTCAGGTTGACCAGCTTCTTGCTGAAAAATTCGGTATGGAATACACAGACAAAGACGGCACAAAGAAAAACCCATACATTATTCACAGAACTTCAATCGGTTGTTATGAACGTACACTTGCTCTTCTTATTGAAAAATATGCAGGTGCATTCCCACTCTGGCTTGCTCCTGAACAGGTAAGAATTCTTCCAATTGCTGACCGTCATCACGACAAGGCATTCGAAATCAAGGCTGACCTTGAAAAAATGGGTATGCGTGTTACTGTTGATGACAGAAGTGAGAAGACAGGTTATAAAATCCGTGAATCAAGACTTCAAAAACTTCCATATTGGGTTATTGTTGGTGACAAGGAAGTTGAAGATGGCACAGTTTCAGTAAGCAAACGTGGTCAAGGTGATATTGGTTCAATGAATTTTGACGATTTTGCAAATATGCTTAAAGAAGAAATCGACAATAAAGTTAGATAAGGGGTAAACTATGAGAAATCCACTTACCGTAACGGTTATTACCGATACACATTATTATTCAAAGAAGCTTGGTACTTCAGGTGTTGCTTATGAAACTGCTAATAACAAAAGTGGTGTTTTGTTGGCAGAATCAGCTGAAATGCTTGAAGCAGCATTCTCACAGATTGCAAAAGACGACAGAACTGATATTGTTCTTCTTTCAGGTGACACAACAAGCAATGGCGACTTTGATTCTCATAAGGAATTCATCGAAATGCTTCGCGACCTTAAAGCAAAGGGCAAGCGTGTTTATGTAATCACTGCTACTCACGACTATCAGTGGGGTGGTACTCATCACAAATATGAGGGTTATGACAAGGTAACCATCCCAGCTGCAAAGCGTGAAGACCTTTTCGAGATGTATAAAGAATTTGGACCTGATGAAGCAATCGCAGTTCACGAAGAAAGCATGTCATATATCATTCAGTTAGCAGATGGTTATCGCCTTTTTGCTCTTAACGACGACACAAACAGAAATGGCAAAAGTGGTTTTTCTGATGAATGCTTTGAATGGATTAAAG
>CALEJD010000043.1 GCA_937898195.1 uncultured Clostridia bacterium
TGTTCAAACTGTTCACGGCTGTCCTTATACTTATGAACAGCGCGAAGGATTGTAACAACTTCCTTCTCTGTTGGGAGTGGAACTGGACCTGAAACCTGAGCACCTGTACGTTTTGCTGTTTCAACAATCTTTTCAGCTGCCTTGTCTACGAGGTCATGGTCATAACCCTTAAGTCTGATTCTGATTTTCTTGCCTTTTGTTGCTGCCATTTTGTTTTCCTCCTAATTTTCTGGGCACGTTATTTTACTTGCAACCTAGCCGGGTGTTTCAACCCTGCCATTTTTAAAACCGAAAAATCGGTTCTGATTTTTCGGACGGCGTAAAACAACGCAGAATGCTCCCTGCAAGTACCGTTAGAGCGCAGTTGGGTTTACGCTTTAAGGTTTTGAAAGCATTATTGGTCGCCCGATTTAAAATCAGACATACTCCATGGTAATTCCCTGCATCAAAAGTGCAGCCACCTACCACTTCATCGCATATCGCACACTTTCTGCAAATGGGCACAATTCACCCATTCCCACGCGTGCCCTAGTATAATAACACATACTTTGTGAAAATGCAATAACTTTTTTGAAAAAACTTTGTGAAAATCGCAGAAATTTTTTATGCATATTTTTTGCCACAATATATTGTGCTTTTCATAAAAACCCACCACAAAAAGTAAAGTCAAAACAGACATTAAAATCCCCCTATATATAATAGGTATAGCAAAAACACCCAAAAAAACATAAAAAATACGGCAGATTTTAACCTGCCGTAGAGTTTTTCATTTTTTAATTACTGATTATCGTTTGTTCTGTTTTCTTCGAATTCATTATATTGATAATCTGGGAATGGGCGTTGTGGAATGATGAACAACAGAATAATATAAACAATTGCACCTGGAAAACTTGCTGTGAAGAATGAGATGAGTGCATAAGCAACTCTAACAAGTGTTGGGTCGATATCGAAATATTCTGCGATACCTGCGCAAACGCCACCAATCATCTTATTTGTGCTTCTATAAAGTTTCTTTTCTTTAAACATTTTAATTTCTCCTTTTTCCGTTTATATGTTTATTATAACACTAAATTTTTGGCATTTCAATCATTGCCATTATGTCATTTTGAGTTTCTTTTTCTGCTTTGTATTCTCTGTATGCTTCAACACCATACTCAACACCAGTTTTTATGAGTTCGCCACCGCAAACTAAAAAACTCACGATTGCTGTAAAGAGTGAAATCACAAAAAGAACAACAAATGCTATTAATGCTTTTTTCATAATCATCTCTCCTTACTTGTTAATTTTTTCAATGCAGAATTTGATTTCGATTATTGCCCAGAGCAACGTGATAATTGCAAGGCAAATAACTGCTGATGTTGATGCGATTGCAAATACAAGGAACGCCGTTGATGCTACCATAGGTACGGTGAAGCAGAAAACAACAATCATTACTATACCTGCAAGAAATAATCCAAAAGTAATTGGAATTGATATAAACGCTTGGACTATATTCCACACAAGAGCAACTGTCCAGAATGTTTTGCTGTGTTTCTTTTTGCCGTCCGGTGTTACGGTCTTTTGCTCGATTGCATCACCGACATACTGCTTTGCACATTCAAATGGTGTTCCTAACTCGTTGCAGATTTGTTCGTCTGTTTTTCCCGCTAACGCACCTTCACGAAAATGCTCGCGAAAATCTGCAATTATTTCTTCTTTTTCTTTTTTCGGTAATGGCCCAAGATAATAATAAAGTTCATTCAGAAAGTCTATCTTATTCATATTTATACCCCCTCAAAAAATGAGTTGACTTGGTCTGTAAACTCTGTCCATTGTTTAAGTAGCATTGCTTGACGTTGTTTGCCTCTGATTGTTATACGATAATATTTTCTTGCAGGTCCATTGGGCGACTCTTTGAGATAAGTTTCAAAATAACCGTCTGTCTGCAATCGTTTGAGCATTGGATAAACGCTGCCTTCTGACACGGTCATTTTTTTACCAAGCATATCTGCAAGCTCATAGCCATATTTATCTTCTTCTAACAGCAAGGTCAATGCGCAAAGCTCAAGCACACCTTTTTTGAACTGCGTATTCATAAGCGCCCTCCTATATATAATATGTATATAGTTTTTCACCAGTTTACAATAATATATTAGCACACACTATTATGTATTGCAAGATAGTTTTTAAAATTTAATAGTTTGTTTACAAATATAGTTTAAAATCAGATAAATCACCTGTTTTAATTTTTTCAAAAAAATATATAAAAAATTTGCACAAAGATTTTTATAGTTTTAAATTGTCTAATAAATATAATTTTCTTGAAAAAGTTTGTTTTCTCTCTATTTTTGTTAAATCTGCATAAAAATTTCAAATTCAGATAAATAGTTTAGAGTTTATTGTAAACAAATGGCGCAAAAGCTTATTTGTGCACTTTTCACAAACATTCAATAATTTTGTTGTGCAAAAACACTTGACTTTTTGTTTTTTTAGTGTTATTATATAGCCACAACAGAATAAAGGAGGCGAAGACAAGTGTTTATTGCCGAACAAGAGCAGATGAAACTCGCTGTTGAGTTGCTTGAAGAAAAGTTCTCATTCAAGTCCTTGCTCAAAACTGTTCAGTTGCTTGCCTTGCAGCATAAGTGCTGAACGAAATTTCCTTTAGTTTGTTTACAATTCTTGTGAGGTGGGTTTTCCAATCCCCAACAAATTTTCCCTTTCCTTTTTCATAAAGTATAACACCAATCCCTATTT
>CALEJD010000044.1 GCA_937898195.1 uncultured Clostridia bacterium
CACCGTGCCAGTTAACCTGATTTTCCATATAAGAAACGCCCTTGCCCTTAACTGTCTTTGCAACGATTGCAGTAGGCTTGCCCTTGCAATTCTTTGCATTTTCAAGTGCTGCTTCAATTTCGTCAAAGTTATTACCGTCGATTTCGATTGTATTGAAACCGAATGCTGTAAACTTTTCAGGAATTGGATATGGTGAGTTAACTTCTTCAACAGTACCATCAATCTGAAGATTGTTATTATCAACGATAACTACAAGGTTATCAAGTTTTTTTGCATTTGCAAACATTGCTGCTTCCCAAACCTGACCTTCTTCAATTTCACCATCACCAAGAATTGTATAAACTCTGAAATCTTTATTATCAAGTTTTGCTGCAAGAGCCATACCAACTGCTGCAGAAATGCCCTGACCGAGTGAGCCTGTACTCATATCTACACCAGGTACACATTTCATGCTTGGGTGTCCCTGAAGATAAGAATCAGCTTTACGAAGTGTTTTCATATCTTCTGTTGGGAAAAAGCCTTTAAGTGCAAGTGTTGCATAAAGAGCCGGTGCTGCGTGACCTTTTGAAAGAACAAATCTGTCACGGTCATCCCATTTAGGATTTGATGCATCAACTTTCATCTCTACATTATAGAGATATGCCATAAGCTCAGCTATTGAAAGTGAACCACCCGGATGGCCAGCCTTTGCGTTGAAAATACCTTCTAACAAGAGAAGTCTTTCTTTTGTTGCAAAAATTTCAAGTTCCTTTTTCAAAGAAGCATTCATTTTTACTCCCCCTATTTTTTTATTAATCTTTTTTATTCTTTGTAATCGTTCATTATGTATTCAAGCAAGTCTGCGACTGCGCCTTGGTTGCAATGACACGCGTGGAATTTTGCAATTTCGTGCATTGCTTTTGGTGCTTGTCCGCAACATGCAGGAAGTCCAACAGTTTTGAGCATATCGTAATCGTTGAAATAGTCACCGATTGCAGCAGTATGCTCTTTATCAATATTATACATTTCAGCAATCTTCATAAGTGCTGTTCCTTTGTGAACACCTTCATTAAGCATTTCAAAAGAACAGATTGAGCTTGACATAAAGTTTGCGCCTGTATCTTCAAGTGACAACGCATATTTTTTAACTGCACTAATAAGTGGTGGAACACCAAGAAAAATAACCTTTCCCCAATTTTCTCTTGGCACTTCATCAACAGTCTTACAGTTAACACAGTGAAGCTTGTCAGCCAACACCATACAAGGTGCAAAGATTTTTGCATTCAATGTATAAATAACTTTATCTGTTAAAATTTCGATTTCAAGTGCCGGAAAGCGCTTATAAATCTCAAACACCAAATCAACTGCTTTTTGATTGATTGGTGTGAAATGCAACATTTTTTCTTGAGAATAGTCATAGACACCTGCACCATTGAGCACAACTGCTGGAGTGCCTTTAATCGGCAATCTGTTATAATGTTTTCTCATTGACTCAACATTTCTGCCTGATGCTAAAGTAAAATGACCATTACATTTAAGTACAAAATGTTTAATTGCTTCGAAATTTCTTTTTGGCAATTTTCTGAATTTATTATTAAGTGTTCCGTCAATATCTGACACAACAAGCCAGTTTGACATATCTTTTTTTGCCATTATTTAACCTCTTTTAACTTTATCTATAAAACCTTTGAAATAATCAGGCAAATCGCTTGAAAACTCCATATATTCGTTCTTAATCGGGTGAATAAAACCAATTTTTATTGCGTGCAAGCACTGACCATTTAACTCAGCACTTTTTTTATCGTGACCATAAACCAAGTCACCCGCCACAGGATGACCTAAATGAGCCATATGAACTCTGATTTGATGAGTTCGACCTGTTTCTAATTTAAGGCAGATGTGAGAATAACCGTTAAATTCTTCAATGACACTATAATGAGTAACTGCATTTTTTGAATTCTGCATTGTCACGCACATTTTCTTTCGGTCTTTGGGATTTCGACCGATTGGAGCATTAACTGTGCCTTCTTGGTCTTTTAAGTGCCCACAAATTACAGCATTATATTCACGGGTGAAGCTATGCTCTTTGATTTGCTCTGCAAGACCAATATGAGCTTTGTCATTTTTTGCAACGATAAGCAACCCGCTTGTATCTTTATCAATTCGGTGGACTATACCCGGTCTTAAAACACCGTTTATGCCCGACAACGAGTCTTTGCAATGATACAACAAGGCGTTAACCAAAGTGCCCGTATAATTGCCCGGTGCTGGATGCACAACCATACCCCTTGGTTTATTGACAACAAGCAAATCGTCATCTTCATAAACAATATCTAAAGGGATATTTTCGGGTTCAGCATCAAGTGGCTTTAACTCACCTGTAACCACCAGGATTTCATCGTCAGTATTAACTTTATACTTTTTATTAACGGACACTCCGTTAATTGTAACATTCCCCTGCTCTATCAACTTCTGAATGGAGTTTCGAGAGCAATCGGGAACAAGAACTGAAAGAAATTTATCAATTCTTTCACCGTGAAATTCCTGTGGAACTTCAATCAATAATTCACTCATTTTGTGAGTCCTTTTCTTTTTTACTATCTCTGTAAATTTCGTAAACAAGCCAACCTATCAACACAAACGCGCTACAAGTGACTAAAATATCTGCAAAATTAAATATTGCAAAATCAATAAACAATGGCTCAATATAGTCAACTACAAATCCACGGAAAACTCTGTCAATTAAATTGCCCAGACCCCCCGCAATTATCAAAGCGATACAGACATATTCAACACCAAATTTGATTTTTTTGAGCATTAAAGCTACTGTACCTACAATAATTAATATCAATGTAAAAATTGAGAGAAAATCTGTATATCCGCTAAAAGAGCCAAAAGCAGCTCCCGTGTTTTCGGCATAATTCAACTGAATAAAGCCGTCAATCAAGGGATAACTGCCAATTGGTTTGAGATAGTCAATTACAAGTAATTTAATTAATTGGTCTAATGCTACTAAAACGAGCATTGAAACAAGCGTAATTACTTGAAGCATATTTTACCTCGTATCTTATTTTTTCTTAAAGAAGTTTTTGAAAGAAATTGACTGTGGTTTTTCTTCAACCTGTTCTTCTTCGATTTCTTCTACTATTTCCGAAACTTCTTCTACTGCTTCTTCAACAGTTTCAACTGTATCGTCGATATCGTCTGCAAAGTCAATTTTGCTCAAATCAAGTTTGAATGCCTTTTTAACAACAGGTTCTTCAACTTCTGGTTCTTCTTCAACCACTTCTTCGATTTCTTCTGCTGTTTCTTCAATTACTTCAAAATCTTCTTCTGCTACTTCATCAACAGTTTCTTCGATTTCTGGAATTGTTTCAATTTCTTCTGTTTCTTCAATTACAACGAATTCTTCAACAGGCTCTTCAATAACTGCTTCTTCTACTACAGGCTCTTCTTCAACTGTTTCTTCAATCTGTTCTTCAACGATTTCAGGAAGTTGGTTAATAAGATTGATATGTTCTTTATACATTGCAACAAGTTTTGACTTAAACTCTGATGCTTCTTTTTGGAGCATATCATAAACAAGGCTTTCGTGAGTAACCTTGCGGTTAATATTGCCAAGAATTTCTTTTGACTGACGATTTGCTTCTGCAACAATTTCTTCAGCTTCTGCTTTTGCTGTTGCAATAATTTCGTCTTTTTCGACACCTAATGTTGCTGTGTATTCATCAGCCTTTGCCTTTGCTTCTGCAACCATTTGTTCACATTCTGCTTTAACATCAGCTGTTTCTTTTTCTGCTGTTTCACGAGCATCAGCAACAATTTTGTCAGCAAGTTTCTGGGCACTTAAAAGAGCTGTTTTAAGACTTTCTTCGTCTTCACGATATTCTTCAATCTTCTTTACAAGAATACTGATTTTTTTAACAAGTTCTCCGTTTTCTTTAAACATCTGCTCATAAGATGCTGAAACTTCGCTCAAAAAGTTATCAACATCTTCTGCGCGATAAGAGCCACGGCCTGTTGTCTGAAATGATTTTTCTTTGATTTTATCTGGTGTAAGCATTAAAATATCCTTCCCGTTCTTGTACATTTTTTAATAATTATGAATGTTATTAGAAAAACATTCCGTTATTTTCGAGTTCGTCAATCAAGTCACCCATTACATCAACATTGTATGGAGTGATGATGAATGTGCTGTTAGCAATACGCTTGAGCTGACCATTGTTAGCATAAGCAACGCCTGTAAGGAAGTCAATAAGACGACGAGCAACGTCTTTGCTAACTGATTCAAGATTCAAAACAACAGTTCTCTTTTCGTTAAGGTTGTCAGCAATTGAAAGTGCCTCATCAAATTTTTCAGGCTTTGAAAGAACAACCTGAAGTTGTGCTGTTGTGTGAATGTTCACAACTTTATCCTGGTCAGCACCACGCTGAACTCTATGTGAATTTCTTGCAGGTCTTGACTCTGTTTCTTCAAAACGGTCCATAAAATCGCCGTTATCTACATCATCAGGATAATAACCATCTTCTTCAATATTTACCATATTTTTGATTTTGTCTAAAAAGCTCATTTTTGCGTCCTCCTAAAATTTAATACATTCTTGGACCGAAAATTGAAGAACCAATTCTTACAAGATTCGAGCCACATAAAATTGCTTGTGTATAATCTCCCGACATACCCATTGAGAGAATATTCATATCTATATTATCTAACTTTTTCTCTTTAATGTCAACATAGATATTGTGTATTTTTTCAAAATATTTACAAAGTATTGTATTATTTTCGCAAATTGGGGGTATTGTCATAAGACCTTTAATTCTTATTGCATCTAATTCTGCAATCTGGTGCAAGGTTTCAAAAAACTCTGACATTGAAAAACCAGTTTTACTTTCTTCTTCACCAACATTGATTTCAAGAAGAATATCAGTAACAATACCTTTTTTAACTGACTGTTTTGCAATCTCTTTTGCAATTTTAAGTGAGTCAACTGACTGAATCATATCGACTTCGCCCACAATCTGACCTGCTTTATTTGTCTGCAAGTGTCCGATTAAATGTTTTTCTACTCCATCAAGGTGTAATTCAGGTTTTTTGCGAAGCATTTCTTGGACACGATTTTCACCAATAAGTTTTACGCCATAATCAAGTGCATAATTTATAAAAATCGGGTCAACTGTTTTAGTAACAGCCATAAGTTTTACATCTTCTGGGTTTCTTCCACTCTTTATTGCACTTTCAGCAATTCTCTCATTAATAACATCTAAATTGTATTGAATGTCAGCTTTACAGGTTTCAAGAAACGACTTTTCCATCATATAAATCAACCCCTTCTGTAATAATTGTATCATATTGTCTTACATAGGATGAATCGTCAACCTTTTCGACAATGGAGTATTCTTCGCTTGAAGAAATAATGTTTATCTTCTTGAACTGAATGATATTACCACGCTTTACATAAACGCCCTTTGCACCATCTACTTCACGAATGGCTTTGTTATTAATGCGAATACCTGTAAAGCTATCTGTGATAATTTCAATATCTTCAATTCTCAAGTTTGCAACATCACGATTCATAATATTGCATTTAAGAACTATTGGAATATAATCCCCTTCTTTTGCGCCGATATAAGCGATTTTACAATCTATGCTTCCTACTGCTGTATTAGGGATATTAACCTTTACTTTTTTATCTTTTTTGAGTTTGCCTGAGTCACTATATGGAACGGTGCAAACAAAATACCAATCAAAAGAGTCAACAAGTTTGCCCATTATATTAGCAGGAACTTCTTGTTTCTGATATGACAATAAATTATTAATTGTTTCGCAGTTGATGTTATTAAGCACATCTTTATATGCGATTGAATGTTCAAAGCCGTCAACTGAACCGATATAATAGCCCGGATTTGGTGATGCAACTGTGCTGTATCCCAACGCTTTGCCTTTTAATGTAATAAGTTCTGCTTCAAGGGACGAGAGTTTTGCATCAACTGATAATTGAGTGCCCACAGCCAACTGACGAGCAGTTATTGAATCGCGCAAATCAATGAGCGCTTCGTCAAATTCACTATTTATGCCATTTCTTGTTGCTGCAATATAATCAACGCAGGCATTGTCAATTGAATCGTTATATGATGACGGTGCGTTTGTGCCCACACCTACACGGTTTTTGAGTTGTTTATAATAAGCAATCTCTTTTTCAAGCTCGTTTATACGAACATAAGCGGCCGCACTTTCAGAATTCTGGAAAACAACTGCAACAGCATCACCGCTGCCAACACGTTTACCATCTTCAGCAATTGAAACAACCGTTCCACTTGCGTTTTCTGCTGTAAGATATTCTTCGTCACGGATTGCAAATGCCTTAGTGGTGATTGTATTTTGGACATCTCTTTCAAGGGCTACTTCAGTCTTATATGGAGATGCGTTCATCTGCACAACCTGATAGATAAAATAGAAAATTATAAGGACACCAAGCACTGTGCAAGCTACATATTTAATTGTGTTTTTGCTTAATTTTTTCATTGCTTGTTCTCCTTTAAAAATTCGTTGATTATTTCAAAAACTCCGTTGAGCATATCTTCATGATTTTCATAATCATCAGGATAAACCCAATTTATGTTTTCATTTTTTCTAAACCAAGTGAGTTGGCGTTTAGCATAATGCCTTGTTTCGATTTTAAGGCTTTCAAGACATTCGTCGAGAGTTTTTTCACCATTGAAATATGGCGCTAATTCTTTATAGCCGATTGCCTGACAAGCGGTTTTTTCGGCAGGGATATTATAAAAATCCTTCGCTTCTTCCAATAAACCGTTTTCGACCATAATATCAACACGACGGTTAATTCTGTCATAAAGGACATTTCTGTCACAATAGTTTATACCGATATATAATGTTTTATATGGTGACGGCTCTGTTTTTGAGAGTGCTTTTTGCTCGGTCATTGTTTTGCCTGTCGCTTTATAGATTTCAAGGGCACGAATAATTCTGCTCTTATCTTTAAGATGCAATCTTTCTGCTGTCTGGGGGTCGATTTCTCGTAACCACCCGAGCATAAATTTTGCGCCTTTTTCGTCAAAAAGAGCAGTTAACTCTTTGCGGATTTCAGTATTCTCGTCTTCTTGTGAAAACTGAATATTTTGAAGAAGTGAGTCCACATAAAGCCCTGTACCGCCTGCAATTACAGGTATATCACCTTGACTATGTATTTTTTCAATATATTCTTTTGCAAGAGTTACATATTCTGCAACGCTAAACTTCTTATCAATGGGTTGAAAACCAATTAAATGATGGGGAATCCCCTGCATTTCACTATCCGTTGGCTTTGCAGTTGCAATATTCATTTTTTCATAGATTTGCATTGAGTCTGCTGACACAACTTGTCCTGAAAAACGCTTTGCAATTTCAATTGACAAAGATGTTTTTCCCGACGCGGTTGGCCCTACAACTGCAATAACGGGGATTTTTTTCATAAATTATACCCTACCAAACTGTTTTTCTAATTCATATTTTGAGATTTCAATCATTACGGGTCTGCCGTGAGGACAGAAACGAACTTCATTGTCACTCACAACTTGTTTTGCGAGCGCTAATAATTCTGCATCAGAATTATTGTCGCCTGCTTTGATAGCACTTCGACAAGCAACATTGTGATAAATCCAGTCAAGATGCTCGTTTGTGATATCACGACGATTTTTAGTGAGATATTCTGCGATTTCACTGATTAACGGTGCAATTTCGCAACTATCCAAATCCATTGGACAACTGCGCACAATTACTGTGCCGTTGCCAAAATCTTCGATATCAAAGCCTGAATTTGCGATTGTTTCGATATTATCAATTATTGCTGAATACTCTTCTTTGCTAAGGGTTACTGTAACAGGTGCTAAAAGCATTTGGCTACCGCTACCCTGTTTATTTGCTTTGAGTTTATTGAACAATATTCTCTCGTGTGCTGCGTGTTTATCAATAACACAGAGTTTGCCGTTAAGTTCAATAAATATGTATGTTTTATATGCTTCGCCGATAAAACGGATTATGTCTTCTTCGACTGGTTTTACTATTTCTGTTGGCTCAACGGATTTTGTTTCAACCTTGGTTTCAGCTACAGGAATTGGGAATTCAATTTTGAATGGGTCATCATCTATATCAGCGACATAATCAGTTTTGACATCACTAACAAAAAGTGTTTCTGCTAAAGGCTTTAACACTTTTTCTGTGTATGCGATATTTTCTTGTACTGTTGTTTGCTTAAACTCTTGTTGTGGTTTAGCAAATACATCATTGAAAACAGTTTTCTTGTCAGGTAAAACTGCTTGTTTAAGTGATGTATTTTCACTTAATGCAGATTTAACTGCGTGATAAACTGCATCAAAAATTGCTTTTTCGTCAGAGAAACGGACTTCAATTTTTGATGGGTGCACATTAACATCAACTAAAGTTGGTGGGAGTGTTATAAAGAGTACACCGCCTGGGAATTTGCCAACCATTACGCTGTTTTTATAAGCGCTTTCGAATGCCGCCATAATAGTTGTGTTTTTTACACTTCGTCCGTTAACGAAGAAATATTGCATTCCGCGAGAGCCACGGCAGTTAAATGGTGGAGTTACAAGACCGCTTACCGACACATTACCAACAGATGCATCAACATTCAAAAGACCATTTGAGAAATCTTTGCCGAATGCAGAGAAGCATACATTTTGAAGATTTCCGTCACCGTTAGTTGTGAAAACTTGTTTGCCGTCACGAATGAAACGAATGCTTATTTCGGGGTGAGAAAGCGCAAGTTTTTCAACTGCGGATGCCACATAGTTGCCCTCGCTGACATCCTTTTTCAAGAATTTCATTCGTGCAGGAGTATTATAGAAAAGCTCACGGACAATCATAGTTGTGCCCACTGCACAACCTGCGTCGGAGAAATCTGTTATAATTCCACCCTCGATTGTGAGAGATGTGCCCATTTCTTCGGTTGCAGTTTTGGTTATCATATTAACCTTTGAAACTGCTGCAATTGATGGGAGTGCTTCGCCACGGAAACCGAGCGTTAAGATTGTATTCAAATCTTCGGCAGTTTTGATTTTACTTGTGGCATGGCTTACAAATGCAGTTTTGACATCTTCACGGTCAATACCGCAGCCGTCGTCAGTAACGCGAATGTATGAAATTCCACCGTGTTGAATTTCAACTGTTATGGAAGTAGCACCGGCATCAACGGCATTTTCCATAAGTTCTTTGACAACAGATGCAGGACGTTCAACCACCTCACCCGCCGCGATTAAATCAGCCATATGCTTTGGGAGTTTATTAATTTTTGCCATTGGTCAGCACCACCTTTTTTTTGAATGCAGAATGCAAAGCGCATAGTGCAAAATTATTTTGTTTAGACGCCAAGTCGCCGTCCATTTACTATTCGTTAAAATCAAAAGTTATAGGTTCTATATTAGTTGCAAACACATTCTTTTTCGGCTTAATTGTTACTTTGTTTGTACTTAATTGTATATCTCCTATATTGTCTAATACTATTGACTCAGGTAAATCTTTTTCGAACAACAAATTATTCTCATTATCATAAACTCTTAATAGTGGATAATATTTGCATGAGTCAAGATAGCGCAAAAATATCTCTGCTTTACGTTTTGAAGTACTCTTTACTTTATATTTCATTAACATATTTTCGCCTTGTTCCATAGCTTGCTGAATACAGGAATGAATAAAAGTTTTATTAAAGTTTTCTGTTTCAAAACAAGTAATGAGAACATCGCTTATCATATTAATAATGACTGAATGAGTATTTGTCGTTCCAAGTTTAGAGAACAATTCATTGCTAACTTTTATAGAACAATATCTATACCACGGATGTTCTTTATCAACATTGTCCGATAAATTTATTTCATCACGCAAATCACATGTTGTAAAATTAATATATAAATGGTCAAACTCACCAAGAGAAAACCCATTTTCTCTTAACTTCATTACAATTCTGTGCACTATAGCATTTAGCTCTTTATCAGCAAATGAATGTATTAATGGGATTCCGTATTCATTCTGTTTTTCGCTCTTGTAAAGGCGAATATCTTTAATTGTTTTCATAAAATACTCCCTAACTTCACAAAATTCAAATAGATAATAGTAATGTTTTATTAAGCACACCACATCACTAATTTTTTAGTTCTTTGCCTTGTCTATTAACTCGTAGAGAAGTCCCATTGCTTCGATTGGGGTTAAGGTGTTGATATCTACTGTGCGGAGTCTATCCATAATATATTCTCTTGAATTTGATTCAAAGGACATTTGGATTTCAGGCTCTTTTTCTTCAGGTATATCTGCAACCATTTTAGGTTTCATTAAGTCGTTATCTTCGAGCGTTTTAAGAATTGCTTTTGCTCGTTTAATTACATTATCAGGCACGCCAGCAAGCTTTGCAACCTCGATACCATAAGAGCCATCTGCACCGCCACGAACAATTCTTCTTAAGAATGTAATATCGTCCCCACGCTTTTTAACTGCGATATTGTAATTCATTACACCGTCAACTGTACCTTCAAGCTCTGACAATTCGTGATAATGGGTTGCAAAGAGTGTTTTTGCGCCAATTTTCTTTTTATCTGCAATATACTCAACAACCGAACGAGCAATACTCATACCGTCAAAGGTAGAAGTACCACGACCGATTTCATCAAGAATAATAAGGCTATCTTTTGTTGCAAATTTAAGAATTTCAGCAACTTCATTCATTTCAACCATAAATGTTGACTGACCCGATGCCAAATCGTCGGATGCACCAACACGAGTGAAAATGCTATCAACAATGCCGATATCCGCTGACTTTGCAGGAACAAAACAACCCATTTGTGCCATAATTGTGATAATTGCAATTTGTCGCATATATGTTGATTTACCTGCCATATTAGGACCTGTAATTACTGCCATACGATTATCATTGCAATCAAGCATTGTGTCATTTGGCACAAACATTGTGTGCTTTTGCAAGGCTTCAACGACAGGGTGACGACCTTCAAGAATACGAATTACACCCTTATCGTTAATATCAGGTCTTGTGTAGTTATTTTTAAGTGAAACTGTTGCAAATGAACATAGAACATCAAGAAGTGCTACTGCGTGTGCAGTTCTTTGAGTTCTCAAATATTCCCCTGCAATCTTTTTACGGATTGAATTGAAAATCTCATATTCAAGCCCAACGATTCTCTCTTGTGCACCTAAAACTTTTGTTTCAAGTTCTTTGAGTTCTTCTGTTATGTATCTTTCACAGTTTGAAAGTGTTTGTTTACGAATATATGTATCAGGAACGAGTTCTTTATATGAATTGAGAACTTCAAAATAATAACCAAAAACTTTGTTATAACCGATTTTGAGTTTCTTAATGCCTGTTTTTTCTTGCTCGTCGGCTTCAAGTTTTGCAAGAACAGATTTACCACCATTTACAATATCACGGAGTTCGTCAAGTTCTTTATTAAAGCCGTCTTTTATCATTCCACCCTCGCGAACAGAGAATGGTGCATCTTCTTTAATTGAAACCTTAATAAGCGAGCAAACATCTGCCAAAACATCAATTTCATTATAGATGTATTTGAGCATATTGCTATTTGTATTTTTAAGATTTTCTTTAATTTCAGGAAGATTTTCAAGTGTTGTGCAAAGGGACAACAATTCTTTTGCATTGGCTGTGTTATAGACGATACGGGTCATAAGACGCTCCATATCATAAACGCTGACCATCAACTGAGTTTCGTTTTCACGCATTTCAGTATTGTTATAAAGCTCGTCCACCGCGTTAAGTCGCTTTGAGATTTCAACTGAATCATAGAGTGGGCGTTCAATGAAAGAACGAAGCATACGCTTGCCCATTGCAGTTTTGGTTTTATCAAGCACCCAAAGAAGTGAGCCTTTATGGTCACGGTCACGCATTGTTTCGAGCAATTCGAGATTACGGATTGCAGAAATACCAAGACTCATAAATTTAGCATCAGTATAGAAATTTATATTCTTGATATTCTCTAAATCGCGCTTTTGGGTTGATTTGAGATATGAAAGCGCTGCACCCAATGCACAGACAGCAGTATCACGCTGATTAAGTGAAAGAGTTGCTAAATCATTAGTGTTAAAATGTTCTTTGCAAAGCAATTCTGCATTAGAAAATTCAAATTCTTCAATCAATAACTCAACAGACGCTTCAAGTTTTTTAGAAATGAAATCTTTAAGAGTATTAAATGAAACAACTTCTTTGTTGAGAATAATTTCAGTTGGGTTATATCGACCCATTTCGTTGATTACTCTTTGTTCCACATTCTCATTGAATTCTGTTAAATTGACCTCGCCTGTTGAAATATCGATAAAGCACATACCAACATTGCCGTTGGTTGCGCAAACTGACGCGAGATAATTATTCTTTGACTCGTCAAGCATTGAGCTTTCAATAACTGTGCCCGGTGTAATAACACGGATAACGTCACGACGAACAATACCCTTAGCAAGTGCAGGGTCTTCCATCTGCTCACAGATTGCTACTTTATAGCCTTTCCCGACAAGCTTTGCAATATAGCCATCTGCACTATGGAATGGTACGCCACACATTGGTGCTCTTTCTTCTTGACCGCAATCACGGCCTGTAAGCACAAGTTCAAGCTCTTTTGACGCAGTTTTTGCGTCGTCAAAGAACATCTCGTAAAAGTCACCAAGTCGGAACATCAATATGGTGTCTTCATAATTCTTTTTTATTTCAAAGTATTGTTGCATCATTGGTGAAAGTGCCATATTTTTAGTCCTTCTTTGGTAATAGATTTTTGTTTATTACGGGTCGTCGGGGACGCCGACCCCTACGGTGCAGGCGTGGAAGCCTGCCACTACGCGTGTTCGTTTTTCGGCGGGAGCAAGCCCCCGGCCTACAATATTACAATTTAATTAGTGTGAGCAACCTTCGTCGCCACAGTCACAATGACAGCCTGAGCAGTCGCCACCGCACTGATGTGCTGTTGGGTCGCAAGTGTCAGGGTCATCACCGTTTACGCACATAGCAAGAATGCCTGTGAGATAGTTCATAAGGTCATCTAATTCTTTTCTTGCCATTTCGTAGTTACGCATATTTTCATTCATCATAATTTCTGAATATACGCCACGGAATTCTTCATCATAAGCTTTCATCTTGCCTTCATCTGGCTCTTCTTTTGATGCTTCGTGTTGATATGAAACCTGAATAAGTTGGATTTTGCTCATAAGTTCGTTAAGTGCTGTATCCTGCTCATTTGCTTCGATTGCCTTTCTCATTGCAAGATATCTTTCATCCTGCTGAATTGCTTTGCCAAGTTCTCTTGTGAGTTTTTCGATTGACATTTTGTTTTTGCTCCTTTATTTTAACTTTTATTTTTTATTATTTAATGAGTTCGCCACGAACTAACCAATTAAGTGGTTCTGTTACTTTTACGTGACAGAATTTTCCCACTAAGCTATGGTCATTGCTTGGGAATTCAATAATAACATTACCATCTGTGCGCCCTGCTAAATAGCCGTCAAGAGTTTTGCTTTTACCTTCACAAAGCACACGATAAGTTTTATCTTTCATATTGGCGCTATGCTCACTTGCTATTGCTTCTTGCAAATCACAAAGTTCTTTAAACCACTTATTCTTTTCGTCATAAGAAACAGGGTCATCCATCAAAGATGCTTTTGTGCCTTTTCTTGATGAGAAAATGAAGGTGAAAAGTGAAGTGTAACCAACTTCTTTAACAAGTGATAATGTATCACAGAATTCTTCATAGGTCTCCCCTGGGAAACCAACGATAATATCACTTGTAAGTGACAGACCTTCAATTTTTTCTTTCGCATAATTAATCAGTTCAAGATATTTCTCACGGTCATAATGACGGTTCATCTCTTTGAGAATTCTGTTGTTACCTGACTGCACAGGAAGATGAATATGCTTTGAGAGTTTTTCACACTCTGCGATTGTGTCAATAAGCTCTTTTGTGCAATCTTTTGGGTGAGATGTCATAAATCTTATGGTGAATTCGCCATCCAAATCATTTAACTGTCGCAAAAGTTTTGAGAAGTTAATATCTTCGTCTAAGCCCTTGCCATAAGAATTGACATTCTGACCAAGAAGAGTTATATCTTTATACCCTTCGGCAACTATCTGCTTGAATTCTGCAATAATATCCGCTGAATTTCGGCTTCGCTCTCTGCCCCTTACATAAGGCACTACACAATAACTGCAGAAATTATCGCAACCATACATAATTGGAAGCCAAGCCTTTGCAGAATTATCACGAAGAGCAGGCATACCCTCAACAATCTCATTTGTTTCGGTCATATCTGCAAAAAAGCGTTTGCCTTTCAAGAGATATGATTTGAAGATTTCAGGCACTGTGTATTGATTATGAGTGCCAAAAACGATATCAACAAAAGGATAACTGTTGTAAATCTTATTTCTGATATGCTCTTGTTGCATCATACAGCCACAAAGCGCAATAATGAGATTTGGATTTGACTGTTTTAATTTCTTTATTGCACCCACATTGCCGAAAACTCTGTCTTCTGCGTGCTCGCGGATAGCACAAGTATTATATAGAATTAAATCTGCATCTTCTTTTTCTTCAGTCATAGTATAACCCATTTTAGAGAGCATACCTTTAATGCGTTCACTATCGGCAACATTACCTTGACAACCATAAGTATGAATAAAGGCTTTTGGTGTGTTGCCATGGCGCAAAAATAAGAGTTCTGCTACTTCATCGGCTATATTAAATTGCTTTTGAATTTTTTCGTTCATTTAGAATTAAACGCCCTTTATAATTTATAATTTATAAGTAGATTGTAAAAACTTAAGAACATCGTTATAAACAACTTCTTTTTCTGTTTCATTAAGAATTTCATGACGCATTCCAGGATAGAGAATTACTGTTGGGTCAAAGCCCGCTGCTGCAAGTTGGTCTGCAACTGCCAACACGCCTTTGCCGTTCATACCAACAGGGTCTTTTGCACCTGAAATTACCATAACATTAAGATTTTCTGGAAGACGATATGCCCAGAGTTCATCACAAGCTTCACGCATAAGATTATAAATATCACGATAACCTGCAAGAGTGTATGTAAATCCACAAAGCTCGTCATTTGAATATGCAAGTCTGTTATCTGCATTTTCTGAAAGCCAAGCAAGTGCGTTACCTTTATCGTCACCAAGCATTGAGAATCCCTTGTTCATTACATCTGCAACACCATCAACACGTCTTGTTGAGCCATATTTTGCAACGAGTAAATCAATACCATCAACTGCTGCATTGATAATTGTTGGAAGGTCACCTGTACCACAAAGAATGATTCCGTCAAGCTCATAACCGAAATGACTTGCATAAACTCTTGTGCAGAATGAACCCATTGAATGACCAAAAAGGAAATATGGAATATCAGGGTTTCTCTTTTTCATAATTTTTGTGAGAATGTGCATATCGTCAACTAATCTCTTGTCGCCATTCTCTTCACCCATATAACCAATTTGTGACCGCTCATCAATGCTCTTGCCGTGGCCTAAATGGTCGTTACCGCAAACAACAAACCCGTTTGATGCTAAAAACTTAGCAAAGTCGTCATAACGGGCAATATGCTCAGCCATTCCGTGAGTTAATTGAACAATACCGATTGGGGTTAATTCATCATCTTCCCAAATTAAAGTTCTGATTTTATTTAACCCATTTGATGAGTTAAAATATGCTTCTTTTCTAACCAATGCCATAACTTTTCCCTCCAAAATGCAATTTTGTGCATAATAATGCATAATATCAATTTATTATACTACAAAAGGTGTTTTTTGTCATTAAAAATCTTTAAATTTTTCAAAAAAAAAATTTTTGTAAAGTTCACTATCTGACTATAATTTTTTTCGTTATTTTTTATATATTTTAGTTATAAAAAATGGTAAATCTGACCAAATATCAAGGGTTTTGCGCTATTTTTCACTAAGTTTTATAATATCAATCAATTTGCATTGAATTTTGCTTTATGATAGAATTATAAAAAAACAAATAAGGAGTGAATAACGTATGACATACGAACAGGTTGTAGCAAAAGTTAAGGCTAAATTCGCAGACGCTGATGCATCAAATATTGATGGTGTTGTTGCATTACAGATTAACCTTGAAGGTAAGAATGTAAACGGTATTTTCTATATTGAAGTTAAAGACCACAATGTAAATGTTGAGCCTTATGAATACTATGACAGACACGCAATTGTTACTGTTAACCCAACAAACCTTATGAAGCTTGTTGACGGCAAACTCGACCCAGTTGAAGCATATAACAAGGGCAAAGTTGTTATTGACGGTGACGCAGGAGCAGTGCTCACAGTAATTAATCTTGTGAAATAATTTTGCAAAAGAAAAAGAACAGCCGTAGTGGTTGTTCTTTTTTTATTTTTTGTTCTTTACTTTTTTGGTGGGTGTGATATAATTTTTTTGAAAATATTCCCATTAGCGAGATGATATTATGTCAAAACCCATTACCGCTATTATTGTTGGTGCAGGTCACAGAGCATTAATTTATGCAGAATTAGCAATAACAAATCCTGAACTCTTACAGATTGTGGGTGTTGCAGACCCCAACCCTATAAGACGAGAAATGTGTATGAAAAAATTCGGTTTCGGGGAAGATATGTGCTTTGAGACAGCACAAGAACTCGCAAAACACGGTAAACTTGCAGATTCAATTATCAATGGCACTATGGACCATCAGCATTTAGAGACATCTATTCCCCTTCTTAATGCAGGTTATGACATGCTTTTAGAAAAACCATTTGCACCTAACGAAGAAGAAATGAGAGAAATTGTAGCGTGTGCAAGAAAGAATGACTCAAAAGTTATGATTTGCCATGTGCTTCGTTACACCCCATTTTACTATGCTATCAAAGAACGACTTGTTAAGGGTGAAATCGGCGAAATAATGAATATTCAGACTCTTGAACATGTTAGCTATCATCACCTTTCAACATCTTATGTGCGTGGTAAATGGGCAAATAGTAAAGAATGCCACACATCAATGCTTCTTGCGAAATGTTGTCACGACATTGATATTATGATGTGGATGATGAGTGACACAAAGCCAACACACATTTCAAGTTTTGGTGGCAAATATCAATTCAAGCCTGAAAACGCACCTAAAAACGCGGGAGAGAGATGTTTGGTTGATTGTCCGTTGGTTGAAGATTGCAGATATTCTGCAAAACGTCTTTATATTGACCAGCCTGACCGTTGGGCATTCTATATTTGGGACAAGCTTGAACACATCCCTAATCCGACAATCGAAGATAAAATTAATCTTCTTAAGGGTGATTCACCTTATGGAAAATGTATTTATAAATGTGATAATGATGTTGTTGACCATCAGTCTGTGCTTGTAAATTTTGCGAACGGCGCAACGGGCACACATAATATGGTTGGTGGCTCTTCCGCTTCACTTCGCAGAATACATATTGTTGGTACTCTCGGCGAAATTTACGGTAACTTTGAAGAAGCAAAGTTCTATGTTTCAAAGATTCATCCTACAAAAACCGACGAAAAAACAGTTGAAGAAGTTGACCTTAAACTTACAGGTGATATGGTTGGTGCTTATGGTGGTCACGGTGGTGGTGACGAAAGACTTGCAGAAGACTTTGTACACTTTGTACGCGGTGAAAAGCCAAGTCTTGCTTGCACATCAATTTTCGATTCTGTTGCAGGTCACCTTTGTGTTTATCTTGCTGATAAGTCAAGAGAAAACGGTGGTATGCCACAGGAAGTAATATTTTAATTGGATAAAAAATTAAGGCAGTCAATCGACTGCCTTTTTATTTTATTTATGCTTTTTTATCAAGACACAGAACCGTCCCCTGTCTTGCTTCTTTTTCTTCGTCAAGACAAGGAACTGTCCCCTGTCTTGTTAGCAAGGAAAGCCTGCAGTTGATATGAGTTCGACAAATTGGAATTTGACACTCCACCAAACTGAAGTTTTACTTTTCTTCCTGCTTATCTTTTAGATGAGAAATTGATATGCTCGCCAAACCAATTCCTAACATAACAAAAGCAGTATTGGCTTCCAATTCTCCGAGAACAGATAATACTGTTACTGCTATTCCCATAGCAACACCGACTCCTTTTAGAACTGTATCAACAATTTCATCTATCTTATTCTTGCTCATATTTTCCTTTGTCTCTGTCTTTACCTGCATCAATTCGTCCACAGATACTTCAAATACTTCTGCAAGCTTAGGAATAGAATTTATATCAGGAAAGGACAAATCTCTTTCCCATTTTGATACTGCTTTATCAGTTACCCCCATTTTTTCAGCAAGTTCTAACTGTGTCATTCCTTTTTCTTTTCTTAATGATGAAATCATCATTCCAAGCGTCTTTTTTTTCATTTGCTCGTTCCTCCTTGTATTTGATGATTGCATCCTACCACATCCTTTCAAATATACTCAACCGACCCATAGTTTAGTTGGCTCTACCGATAGTTTACCGACGGTTTCTCTACTATAAGTCAACATGAACAGAGTGGAACACAGGGGACGGTTCTATGTATTTTCGTCCCATGTAGTTTGTTTTTTCACTGACCTTAGTTCAAATATATCATTAAAAGATTGGATTGTCAAATAATGAAAACGGCGGGGTCAAAACCCCGCCCTACATTGTGTATTTATTTTGTACCGAAGATTCTGTCACCAGCATCACCAAGGCCTGGAACGATATATTTATGCTCATTGAGTTTTTCGTCAAGTGCTGCACAATAAACATCAACATCAGGATGAGCTTCTGTAAGAACTTTAAGTCCTTCTGGAGCTGCAATAATACCCATAAACTTAATTGATTTTGGGTTGTATGTTTTAATCTGATTGATAGCATCAACTGCTGAACCACCTGTTGCAAGCATTGGGTCAAGAACGATTACTTCGCGCTCTTCAATATCTGATGGAAGTTTGCAATAATATGGTACTGGAAGAGCTGTAGTCTCGTCTCTATACATACCGATATGACCAACCTTTGCTGATGGAACAAGTGAAAGAACACCATCAAGCATACCTGTTCCTGCACGAAGGATTGGAACGAATGCAAGAGTTTTACCTGAAATAACCTTTGTTTTTGCCATAGCAACAGGAGTTTCAACTTCAACTTCTGCAAGTGGAAGGTCACGAGTTGCTTCATAGCACATCAAAGTTGCGATTTCAGAAACAAGTGCTCTGAATTCTTTTGAACCTGTGTTTTTATCTCTTAAAAGAGTGAGTTTGTGTTGAATAAGTGGATGATTTGTAATTACTACATTTGCCATTTTTTCTTCCCCCAACTAATTGGATTTTTCTATCTTTTTAATTATATACCCTATTTTTATAATTGACAAGTATTTTATGAATTTTCTATCTCCATAATCTGGTCAATTCTTCTTTGGTGTCTGCCACCTTCAAACTCTGTTTCAAGGAATACATCAACGAGTTCAAGTGCCAAGCCAACACCAACAACGCGACCACCCATACAAAGAGCGTTTGCGTCGTTATGCATTCTTGTGAGCTTTGCGCTGAAATAATCTGAACAACAAGCAGCACGGATACCCTTAACCTTATTTGCTGCCATTGAAATGCCTATACCTGTGCCACAGCAAAGAATTGCCTTGTCACACTCACCACTTGTTACCTTTTCACAAGTGGCCTTTGCGATTGGTGCATAGTCGATTGATTCTGCACTATATGTGCCACAATCAATATATTCAACACCCTTTTCGTCAAGATGTTTTTTAATTGCTTCTTTTAATTCAAAACCGCCGTGGTCTGCTCCTAATGCTATCATTTTATATTCTCCTTATTTTAAATTCTTTTTATTATTAAGTTCTCTTTCTGCCTGTGGTACTCTCAAATAGAAAGGAACAAGATTTGCTGAATCAATAAGTTCTTCGTTATTTTTTGCTTTTTCTTCTGCTATTCTGCAAATAGATGAAGCATGAATATAACGGATATTCTCATCCGCTAATTGTGAATTAGGTAAAATCTCACAGAGTTTATTATAACACAATTCTGCGCCATCACCAATAAACACAATTTTTTTATTGTATTGTTTAAGTTCTTCACCCAAATCATCAATGAGTATTGCTTTATCCTCACAAAGTCGATTACCGCCATCAAAAACAGCAGTATAAACCTGATTGCAACGAGCATCCATAACTGCGCACGCAATTGAGTCTTCATTTTTAAGTGGCTCTGCAATTGCTTCAAGGGTTGAAACTGCAATACATTTTTTATTCATTGCATCTGCCATACCTTTAACTGATGCAATGCCGATTCTTACACCCGTAAAAGAGCCTGGACCATTAGTAATTGCAAACAAATCAACATCTTTTATGTTTTTATTGCTGTCTATCAAGGTTTTCTCAACCATAGGCATTAGAGTCTGACTATGTGTAAGACCGTTATTTATAAAATTCTCTGCTAAAACAACGCCGTTTTCACTGATTGCTACTGACGCTGTTACAGATGTTGAATCTAGTGATAAAATAATCATATCTGCACTCCCCCGTCAATAGTAATAATACGCTGATTATCGTGCTCACCACGTTCAATCTGCACACGGATTGTATTCTCTGGTAAAGCATTTTCGATATTTTCACTCCACTCAACTGCGAGAATACCCCCTGCTTCGTAGAAACCAAAAAAACCGCTTGCATACAAATCGTCCCAAGTTTCAACACGATACATATCAAAGTGATAAAGTGGTGGATTTCCGCCGTAATCATTCACAATTGCAAAAGTCGGGCTGCTCACTTCTTCTTTTACACAAAGAGCTTTTGCAAGTCCACGAGTAAATGCAGTTTTGCCCATACCAAGTCCACCGAAAAATGCAACAACAGTTCCACCTTTCAAGCTTTGCCCAAGTTTTCTGCCTAATTCAGTTGTTTCATCAGCATTATTTGTAATAAACTTTTGCATAAATCCACCATTTACAACTTTTTTAATATTTTACCACAGATTTTCATATTAGTAAATTGTAATTTCTATATTTTTTAGTCTTTATTTATTCTATACAACAATTTGAACACTTATTGACCGAAAACTTGCATTTTTTAGCTAATTTGTTGTTTTTAATTTGTAAAATTGCAAGTTTTTAGTCAACATTTGTCATTTTTAACAAATTAAAGCGCTGAAATAATGCATATTTTTTCTATTTTTTGAATTGAAAATTATAGATATAATATGTTATTATTTTTGCATATTTATAAGGGGGTCCTTAAAATGAATCAGTATCTTGAAAAAGTTATCGCTGACGTAAAAAAGCGTGACGGTGATAAAGCAGAATTTATTCAATGTGTAAACGAAGTTTATGACTCACTTGAAAGAGTTGTTGATGCACATCCTGAATATGAAAAATATGACATCCTTGGTCGTATGGCAGAGCCAGACAGACTTATCACATTCCGTGTTTCTTGGGTTGATGACAATGGTCAGACACAGGTTAACCGCGGTTTCCGTGTTCAGTTCAACTCTGCAATCGGTCCTTACAAAGGTGGTCTTCGTTTCCACCCAAGTGTAAACACAAGTATCGTGTATTTCTTAGGTTTTGAACAGACATTCAAAAACGCTCTCACCGGTCTTCCTATGGGTGGCGCTAAAGGTGGTTCAGACTTTAACCCAGTTGGCAAGAGTGATGCAGAAATTATGAGATTCTGTCAGGCATTTATGACAGAGCTTGCTCGTCACATCGGTGACAACCTTGACGTTCCTGCTGGTGACATTGGTGTTAGCGGTAAAGAAATCGGTTATCTCTTCGGTCAATACAAGAGAATCAAGGGTAGATTTGAAAACGGTGTTCTTACTGGTAAAGGTCTTACATACGGTGGTTCACTTGTTCGTCCAGAAGCAACTGGTTTTGGTGCTATCTACTACACAAATGAAGTTCTTGCACACGATGGTGAAATCATCAAGGGTAAGACATTTGCAGTTTCAGGTTTCGGTAACGTTGCTTGGGGTGCAATCAAAAAGATTGCAGAACTTGGTGGTATCCCTGTAACACTCAGTGGTCCTGACGGCTATGTTTATGATAAAGACGGTATCATCACAGACGAAAAGATTAACTATCTTCTTGAAATGCGTGCATCAGGTAGAGATAAGGCAAAAGACTATGCTGACAAATTCGGTGCAGAATTCTTCCCTGGTGAAAAACCATGGGGTGTTAAAGTTGACGTTGCTCTCCCTTGCGCTACACAAAATGAAGTTACACTTGAAGAAGCAAAGAAGATTGTTGCTAACGGCACAAAGTACTATATTGAAGTTGCTAATATGCCAACAACAGCAGAAGCAGTTGCTTACTTCCTTGCTAATGGCGTGACAGTTGCTCCATCAAAAGCTGTTAATGCTGGTGGCGTTTGCGTTTCAGGTCTTGAAATGAGCCAGAACAGTCAGAGACTTGCTTGGACAGCAGAAAAAGTTGACGATATGCTCAAACATGCTATGAAGAATATTTATGACATTTCAGTTGACGCTGCTGCTCGTTATGGTCTTGGTTATGACCTTATTGCAGGTGCAAACATTGCAGGTTTTGAAAAGGTTGCAGAAGCAATGATGGCACAAGGTATTTATTAATAATACATATTATAGTAGCAAAAGCAAAACCCTCGTACATATTTAGTACGGGGGTTATTTTTTGGGTCAAAATATCTTCTTAAGATTCTTTTGAACTTTATTACAAATATAGCCTTGAGCCAAATAAAATTCGTGAGCTTTTTCTCGTTCCATACCTGAGCAAAGTCTAATTCCGACAGCACCGTTATCTTTTGCCCATATCTCGCCTTGTTTCAACAAAGCTGAACCAATACCTTTTCTTTTATACTCATTATCAACGGCTAATCCTAAACAATTTTTAAAATTGTCAGCATAAATCACATCATAATTTGTCAAATGTATGTAACCAACTACTTTATTTCTAATGTCAGCAACAAAAATAACTTGTGAATCATCATTTAATACTGCCTCTATTTTTGTTTTCTGTTTTTCACAATCGTAATCATAGCCTAGACTTGTTTTATTAATATAATAAATGTCATAATAATCAGATACTTGAGCTTTTCTTATAATAAAGTTATCATTCACATCAATCACCTCATATAATTAAAATAGCATACAAGATGTAAAAAGTCAAAGAAAAAAGACCTTCGATTGAAGGTCTTTTGGGGTATGTACCCTGAAAACTGAACAAAGTTTGGTGAAGTTGAGAAATTGTACATAGAAACCAAGTTATTAATGGTCAAGCCCTCGACCTATTAGTACTGGCAAGCTAAACACGTCACCGTGCGTACACCTCCAGCCTATCAACCATATAGTCCATATGGGGTCTTACTAGCTTATGCTATGGGAAATCTTATCTTGGAGATGGCTTCACGCTTAGATGCTTTCAGCGTTTATCCAATCCGCACTTAGCTGCTCGGCCGTGCTCCTGGCGGAACAACCGATGCACCAGCGGTGCGTCCATCCCGGTCCTCTCGTACTAGGGACAGCGCTCCTCAAATTTCCTACGCCCACAGCAGATAGGGACCGAACTGTCTCACGACGTTCTGAACCCAGCTCGCGTACCACTTTAATCGGCGAACAGCCGAACCCTTGGGACCGAATTCAGCCCCAGGATGTGATGAGCCGACATCGAGGTGCCAAACCTCCCCGTCGATGTGGACTCTTGGGGGAGATCAGCCTGTTATCCCCAGGGTAGCTTTTATCCGTTGAGCGACGGCATTTCCACTCACATACCGCCGGATCACTAACTCCAACTTTCGTTACTGCTCGACCCGTCGGTCTCGCAGTTAGGCTCGTTTATGCGTTTACACTCAATGCACGATTTCCGTCCGTGCTGAACGAACCTTTGAGCGCCTCCGTTACTCTTTTGGAGGCGACCGCCCCAGTCAAACTGCCCACCTGACAATGTCCCCCGACCAGATTCATGGCCGCAGGTTAGAATTCCAATACCTTAAGAGCGGTATCCCAACGATGACTCCACATAAGCTGACGCCTATGCTTCTCAGTCTCCCGCCTATCCTGTACATAAAGTACCGAAACCCAATATCAGGCTACAGTAAAGCTCCATGGGGTCTTTCCGTCTTGCCGCGGGTAACCGGCATCTTCACCGGTACTACAATTTCGCCGGGTGGGTAATTGAGACAGTGTCCAGATCGTTACACCATTCGTGCGGGTCGGAACTTACCCGACAAGGAATTTCGCTACCTTAGGACCGT